>NZ_JAUBPE010000170.1:0-2699 GCF_036700565.1 Microcoleus pseudofavosus SVA1_A4 | reverse complement strand
TTACCCTATCTTTTTTCATGCTATTTGTCTAGAGTGCCCTCCCTGTCTGCTCTTCAGGCGACCTGTCGCCCCGTCAGATGCAAGTGCTAAACGTCCAGTCTTTTGGGAAACGAGTTTTGTACAATGCAGCGAAGACTTACGCTTTTCAATTGGAAGCAGCCCAAGGATATCGATTGCTGAAGCCAGTGATTGCTTTGACAATTACTGATTTTGAAATGTTTGCGAGCACCGAAGAATTTATTTCGAGATTTGTGTACAAAGAAGTAAAGAGCAACTTGATTTATCCTGAAAACGAGCTGGATTTAGTGTTTGTAGAGTTACCCAAGTTTACCAAAAGACAGGAGGAACTTGAAACCCTCGCAGATAAATGGATTTATTTCATGAAAAATGCGAGAAGTCTGACATCGGTTCCAGAAACAATGGATAGGATACCGGAAATACATCAAGCTTTTAATATTGCGAATCAAGCCAGTTTGAGCCGAGAGGAAGTGGAAGATTTGGACAGAAGAGAACAGTTTATTTATGACCAACAGGGAGCAATTATTAAAGCTTCTCTGGAAGGTATAGAACAAGGCATAGAACAAGGGATAGAACAAGGGATGCGTTCCAAGGCGATCGCGATCGCCCGACAATTACTCTCACAGCTAGATAATGCCACGATTAGCCAAGTTACCGGGCTTAGCGTTGAGGACGTGCAAAATTTGCGTGAAGCGAAGCTATCCCGAACGGAATCGGGCGATTCATAGTTTAAAGTAATTGGCTACAGGAAGTGAAGCTAGACTTAGTGATGAACGATTTTTGATTATGGATTATAGTAAAAAACTACTGATTCTCGATCTTGATGAAACTTTAATTGTAAGGATTCAGGTCTGAAAAAGGGGAATGAGTTCAGGCCGAGCCAAGTCACAAGAATGGGCAGAAATAGCCTCACGGAAAAAAGCCATTACTGAACGAGCTTGAAAACGACAAGTTTGAATTACACTCAGTAGGTCAGCGGTTTCCTCAAATCGTTTCATCGAACGAGAGCCACCAGAAACTTTCCGCTTAGTTACAGCTAGCCGTAGGGAACGTTCTGCTAAATTATTATCTGGAGGAACCGAGGGGTCATTCAGAAAATACCACCACTGTTCTGCCTTATCTCGTAAGGATTTGAGTAACAGGCCTGCGGTATAACCAACTTGGTTATACCAAGTCGCCAAAGCAAGATTCAATCGTATTTTGAAATCCTGAGCCCACGAGTCGTAGGTGAGTTTATCCTTCGTCTTTCGCCAGGACTCATGGGCGATAAAAGCTTCATCTATTAATGACAGAAATATTTGAGCGACTGCTGCATTATTGTTGCCGGGAAGTCCCAGCACTTTCTTGAAATGCCGTCGTAAATGAGCCAGACACTTCTGTTGAGCTGTGATTTGGCAACCATTATAAACGCTGAAATCATCTGAGCTTAAGACTCCAGCAAATTCTGTGCCCAGCATTGTTTCTAATTCAACACGTCCCCTGGTATCTGCGGCATGGAATAAACAGAATCCCTCTCCACTAGCCGTCCATAGCCATTCTTTGACTCCCATGACACACCGGGGGGGTTTCATCTACATGAACATTTGATTGAAGAGGTGCCCATTTCCACAGTGCATTGAGCGCTGGCTTAACTGCTGCTGCTACTCGTTGATTGGTTTTTTGGAGTGTTCCCACTCCCACTTCAACCCTGCCGAGTTCCCACAACAACGAGCGTCAGCTTGGCGTAAGAAAGATGCCCATAATTTCCCAGCCAAACTAATAGTGCTTGGAGATTAACGCTCAAGTCTTGTCCTGGAATTATTCCCAGGGGTGGTTCTCCTGTGACTACTGCACCACATTCTAGGCATTTACACGATTGTGTCTGATATTCGACGACTTCAATTGGTTTTGCGACTAGACTTGCTACTTGCTGAGAGTGGATGTTAATTACTTCACTTAATTCTTGACTAAGCTGAGACGCAGCTAGATTGTATAATATTAGGACTTACGCATTGACAAAATAACCAAACAGTGTATTGATAAATAATTGTCGTCTCCTTTCTAAGTATGGAACAATGAGAAAAATAACTAAACCCTCTACGGCACAATGCAACGCCGACCTTTACACCTCCTGCATTGTTGTCAGAACCCAAACTGGGAGGATGTAGCAGATTATCAGAGATATTGGGAGATGTTTCTCACGATTCTATCAATCGGTTTTTGTTAAGAGAAAGGTATGAGCCGAAAGACTTATTCAGTCAGATAGAGAAAATAATCAACTTGACAGGAGGGATACTAAGTGTAGACGATACAGTCATAGAAAAAATTTACAGCGACCCTAAAAATGCCGAATTGATTAGTTATTTTTGGTCAGGAAAAGCCCATAAAACAATTATTGGCTTAAATTTAATTACTCTATATTACAGCGATATTAATGGTAATTCAGTTCCAATAAATTACAGGATTTATGATAAAAAGGAGGGAAAAACAAAAAACGATTATTTTAGAGAGATGGTAAGTGAAATAATAAGCTGGGGAGTCAAGCCAAGAATAGTGATAGGAGACAGTTGGTATTCAGGAGTAGAAAACTTAAAATTTCTAAAAAACCAGAAATTGGGTTTTCTGTTCGGAATTGAAAAAAACAGGACAGTATCAAATGAGCCACATAATTATTGCCAGGTAAGCACTCTGGAAATTCCTGA
>NZ_JAUBPE010000169.1:0-2708 GCF_036700565.1 Microcoleus pseudofavosus SVA1_A4 | reverse complement strand
TTAAGACTCAGATGTGCATATTTAAATAACGACATCAAGCTCGGTATTTCTGCTTAGTTAAAAAGCGGGATGCTCCCTGTCTAAAGTTCTTGTGGAGCTTGGGCAAAACTTGGATTGTATTAGCTAGGTTGAAATTGGATATACGAATCACATGAGGTTGAACCCCTTTTTGTTTGGCGATTTCAATTATTTGGTTTTTGGTTGCCTCATTGTTCTGTTCAGGCTTCAATCCTTTTCCCAAGACTGGATTTAATGCCATTCCATGAATTGCTTGGCCAAAAAAGTTATAAAGAGTGGTGGTGTAAGTTCCAAAATCATTTAAAAAAGGCTTGTATAATTTGAGAAACAAAGTTCGCTTACTGACAACGGGTAAATTTTCTTTAGCCTCTTTACTACCTTCACTAGGTGAATCCGAGGTCAGTTCATGAACAAAACCCCATTCATCAAGAGCGCAAAGGGGAAGCAGGGGCTTTTTTAGCAGTATCTGCCGACAATAATCCCATCTTTCTGCATTAATTGATTTATCCATTAACGGAACGTTTTTTGAGTGACGGAAATATACTTCTAAACCCAGTTCTAGTTGTTTAATCGCTTGCAGTACAGTCTGTCTGAGGTTTAAAATTGAATGAGTATATTCCTGCCAAGTTTTAGGCCTAAAAGGTTGTAGCGCCAATCCTATAAATGTTGAATTGACTGAGCTCAGCCACGAGATTGAAAGATACGGCTTGGAAATACCTGTTTTTTGAGTGTCATCGAATGGAATTTCACCTGACCACACCCTGTGACCGTAACCTTGACAAGCATACAGTTCTCGATCGGGCAGCAGTCTTCTTAATAGTCCGCATCGCTGCACGGCTTCTTCATGCAAGCGACTTTTAGTAGCTTCGACTTCCGGTTCACCTTCAGATTGAGAGCCATTTTGTTGCTGAATATCAACAATGAAGTGAGCCGTAAGTTTTTGTCCATCATCTTCCAATGCTACTGTTTGTGTTTCTTGCCGAAAGCGATTTATAAGTCTAGAGCGATTCGTCTCCAGCCAAGAACTAAAGCCTTCCTGATATCCGTAAGATAATCCCAGGATTAAATCAGCTAAGATATCGATGGGGAGCGTATCAATCGCTCGGTCAATCTCATAATTAGAAAGCCATTCTGCCAGAGGCCAGGAAACTCCCAAACGTCCTATCCAAAAAATTGTTTCCGCCATACCAGACCAATCCACATCAGATGAGGGTGCTGTAGGTTTTTGAGTCCGACTTGACAACCATGTTTCAGCACGTACAAACACCTGCTTCTTATCAGTCTGACGAGCTTGAAATTCTTCTATTCGCTGCCGTCCTTCTGAAGGAATTGTGTGTCCTAAGTTGCTTAACCATAATCTCCCCCAGCCAGGAGTAGCATCTGCAATATCGCAATCTAATACAGACAGAAAACCAGTTCCTACCTCTTGATATATTTCTGCAAGAAGTTGTTTATTAGCTTCAGCATATTCCTTAATGCCTAACCAAATTAAAGCCCGCGTGACTCCTGCTATTGCAGTCCACTGTTGTGGCTGATATGAGGTAAGAGAGTTTAGCAAAGGTTCAATTTCAAACCGATGACGGGAGAAGGCGTAAAGGAGAAAACTTTCAACATCCCGTTCAAAGATGAATGGCAAACAGATGCTAGCACTTTCCGACCAGGGTGAAAATGTTGAATCGCTTAGAAGTTCAGCAAGTATTGCTGAACGTATAGGATGTAATCCTTGTATTAGGGAACCATCCTCACTAAGCCTAAGTAAATACTCTTTTTCAAATAGTTCACAAGTTCTCTTTGGCGCACTTAAAGCTAAATGTTTTACAAGGGGTTTAATCTGCAACCTAGATTCAAAGGCTGATGCTACAGAAGCCAATCTCAAGAGTTCAATGGTTGCGTCACTTAGCTTTCCTGTTGTGGCTTCATCCTCAAGTCGTGTTATCTGTTGTGAGAGTCTTTCTCGAAGAGAATTTCCCTGAGTCACCAGATAGACAAATTCCATGAGGGGGCCTTCACCGCCAAATTTGTTCCAGGCCTCCTCAAAAGTCAAGAACTCTGCTGGAAGTTTCTTGTTTGTAAGAGATTGATAGATTTCCTGCGCCTCAATTCGATTGAAGGTCAGTTCGACTCCAGAAAATTGAATTTCAGCACCAGAAATACTGGCTCTACGAAAATCTTCTTCCCGAACCGTGACCAGAACTCGAATGTTTCTATGAGTAGATAATTCCTTGACTAACTCAATCCAACCAATATCGTTGGGTGAAACATCCAAGTAAACGGCAATCGGCATACCGATAGCATTAGCCTGACCTGCTATAGCTGTCGCAATACTAAGAGCGTGTTTTCTGCTATCAATTAGTTGAACTTTAAAGCGCGATTTGTCGGAAAAGAATTCGCGAAGATAGCGAAAGGCTAAAGTGGTCTTGCCTTGACCAGAAGCGCCGTGGATAATAACGACTCTGTTTTCTTCAAATTTTTTAGCTATTTCTTGTAAGTTTTTATGACGCAAGACATCAACATCAGCCAAAATATGCTCGTAACGAGCTGAAATTCCGCGATAAAATTCATCGGATAATTCATCTTTTACTTGGGCATCAATCTCTTGCTCTTCGTCTAAAGGGGAGCATCCCGCTTTTTAACTAAGCAGAAATACCGAGCTTGATGTCGTTATTTAAATATGCACATCTGAGTCTTAA
>NZ_JAUBPE010000168.1:0-2728 GCF_036700565.1 Microcoleus pseudofavosus SVA1_A4 | reverse complement strand
ACTTAAGAGTTGGGATTCAATCAACTCTCAGCAAAACTTTCCATTATATCATAAAACTATTTTGCAAGAGGTCTATTACATTGTGCTGTCGAGGGTTTAGTTATTTTTCTCATTGTCCGATACCTAAAAAGTTAGACGACCCATATTTATCAATGCATTGTTTGGTTATTTTGTCAATGCGTGAATCTAAAGAAACAAGGAAAGTTTCGTACATATGGTTCTGTAACAGCCGAAAGTGATCCTTAAGAACATCAGAAATCGGTGAAGTTGGCCCGCCCCTTAGACTAAACAAGTCTGTTGTGTAGATAAGCGGACATTACTGATGACAGGCGCACCAAGCTGGACAGTATATACGGCTCTCGGCATTGTCGGGAAAGCCTGCATTCACAAGGTTAGTTAATTATTGCCTGTCACGTTCTTTCATAAATCGGAGTAAATCGGGGACCAAAAATGACACCAACAGTCTTAGGCATAGACATCAGTAAAAAAGACTTTTATGTCTCATTACTGACCGAAACTCGTGCGACTAAACCCAGAAAATTTACGAACAATATTCAAGGGTTTGACAGTTTGCATAACTGGCTCAAACAACAAAATGTAGTCGAACTCCATGCTTGTATGGAAGCTACTAGCATTTATGGAGAAGCCTTAGCCGAATTCCTCTATGGGGGAGGCTTTCAGGTAAGTATCGTGAATCCAGCCCGGATTAAAGGCTTTGCTAAAAGCGAACTTTTGAGAACTAAAACAGACTCCGTAGATGCAGCATTAATTGCCCGTTTTTGTGCGGCAATGAAACCATCATTATGGACACCTACTGCGCCCGAAGTCAAGGAATTACAAGCTCTGTTACGGCGGCTCGAATCAGTCACAGAAATGATGACTTGTGAACAAAACCGTTTGGAGACAGCTACGCCAACAGTTGCTGCCCTCACCCGGGAACATTTGGAATATCTCAAGCAGCAACAACAACTAATCAAAAAATTGATTAGTGACCATTTTGACCAACACCCACACTTAAAACAACAGCGCGAGCTGTTAACCTCAATTCCTGGCATTGGCGATTTAACAGCTTCTATATTATTAGCTGAAATTGGTGAGGTTTCTGATTACGATAATGCTCGTCAATTAGCAGCCTATGCCGGATTAACTCCGAGCGAACGCACTTCTGGGACTTCGGTTAAGGGCAAAACTCGTTTGTCTTGTACCGGAAACGTCCGACTGCGAAAGGCATTGTATATGCCAGCGGTAGTGGCAATGCGTCACAATCCTTTGTTAAAAGCGATGAGCGAACGATTATTGGGTCGTGGTAAGGTGAAAATGCAGGTGATTGGTGCTTTGATGCGGAAATTGGTACATTTGGCTTTTGGTATTTTAAAGTCCCAAAAGCCTTTCGACCCAAATTATTTACTCGCGACCCCTTGACAGGTCAAGACAGTATCTACAGCAATATTTCTGGGATTAATGAGCTTCAGAAAATGTCAAGATAAACGCCAAATTTGACTCAGCTTTCAAAGCGTGAGAAGCGCGGGCGGGCATGAAAAGAAACACCCCCGGTTCCAAGACAATATCTTTGCCTTCTAGAGTCAAAATTCCCTTTCCTTCGATTACATTAACTGTGGCATTTCGTGCAGAAGAGTGTTCTGAAACCTCGCTACCAGCAGCCAGACAAAGTAAATTGTACTGGCAATTATTGTCTTTGATTAAAATTTTGCTCGACACTCCGGCGGCGGGATATTCAATTGCTTCTCGGAGTTGAATAGCTGAAGATTGTAGCGGTAAAAGAGTAGCCGTCATAAATGTTGACTCCGTTAAGATTGTTTTTTGGCACAGATGATGATGTAACCTAAATCCTGTTGGTAATGCTGGAAAACTCGACGCATTGCTAAGATGCGATCGCGAATTTGCGATTTACTTAGAACATTCCACAAAATCCGCACAGTACCCACAAAACCTTCGTCTTCAACCATTCGCGGCAAGTTGAGGAGTCCCATCGCCCCGGTTTCACACTTTTCTACTTGCAAACCCGCGTTTTGGCAAACAGCAATCCAGCCAGACTCAGACAAAGGCGTTGAATTAGCCCGAGTCACTTTTGATAAAGCTTTGTGAATTTCCGATTCTCGGTTTTTAGCTAAAAGTTCGTGAGAAAGAAACTTGCTGCCCGGTTTTAGCCGATCGTTAATTCCCGATACAATTTTAGCTTTCCCCGACGGCGACTGCATCGTCAGGATAGCTTCAGCCAACACCCAATCAAACTGTTGGGAAATCCGATCCAAGTGAAAAATATCTCCTTCCACAATTTCCACTCGATCGCTCAAACCCGCTGCTGCAACGTTAGCACGAGCGCGCGCCACACTGTCGGGATTTTTCTCAACTCCCACTACTTTTACGCCAAAACGTTCAGCAAGGGCGATCGAACTATATCCAAAACTAGCAGCCAACTCCAAAACAGTTTCGCCCGCTTGAAAATTCGCCCATTCAAACAACATTTCCGTAGCAGCTTTTCCCCCCGGCCTCAGCATTTTCTTGCCAGCCGCCGCCAGCACTTCATGGCCCGGTGCAGTCTTAAAATCGAGAGCAATATCGGTCATAAAATTGACCTCCTATTTAACCTTACTCTCAGTTTGCCAAATTCCCCCAAATCTTTCTATGAGCTAGGGCATCGGTACAGTATTAGATATTGACAAAACATGGTAGATATGGTATGTAAATTGAGGAACCTGTTGAATTA
>NZ_JAUBPE010000167.1:0-2852 GCF_036700565.1 Microcoleus pseudofavosus SVA1_A4 | reverse complement strand
ACTTAAATGGCTTAATTGGTAGACCTCGAAAAACTGCACAAGTATAAATACTTATCGCAAAAGTGACATGCTCCCATCGTATTTACTGGTACTGGATTGGTGCACACGACGAGTACGATGAATTACTGAAACGGATGTAGTTTAAGGCGATCGAATTCGTCAGCGCCCGTTACCGTAGATGGCGATCGCAGAATTATATCGCGGTGTGAGTTTGGGGCGATAAATGAAGTAAGCTAGAGACAAAGGTTTCAAACAATTTTAACCAATGCCAGCATCCGTTGCTTATCTGTTTGACAGAATCACAGTGAATCCCAGACAATGTGGCGATCGTCCCTGCATCCGGGGAATGCGGATTCGAGTCATCGATATCCTAGAGTTGCTAGCTGGTGAGCAAATTTTTGAGTTTATCAAAGAATTGCCAGACTTGGAACTTAACGATCTCAAAGCTGCGCTGATGTATGCAGTCCAAAAACTCAATCGTCCCGTTTTAGCCGCATGACAATTTGGTTGAATGCTCATCAATCGTCAGCGATTGCTGTGTGGATTACTGCTACTTTTGGTGAAATACATCAGCGATCGAGTGATCGGCGGTATTTTTCTATTGTATTGGGTATTGTACCGCAACTGCGATACAATTATAAGTTTGGCTTCACAGGAATTTGAGTATATTGAGGAAAGTGTATGACGATTCCTATTATTGGCGGTTGCGCGTGTGGTGCCGTCCGTTATCAATGCAATGCCGAACCAATTGCCATGCTGAATTGCCACTGTAAAGATTGTCAGCGTTCTAGCGGGGCACCGTATGCCTCTGGCTTCATTGTGACCCCGAGTGCGATGGAAATCAGCGGAGAAGTAGCGGCGCATTCTGTGGTGGGTGGAAGTGGCGCAAAGACAACTCGAAATTTCTGCTCAATATGCGGCAGTCCTTTATTTGCCTCCACTGAGGTCAGTCCTGCTTTTATGTCGGTTCGGTTTTCGACCTTGGATAGCACCGCTGACTTCGAGCCGAAACTGGATATCTGGACATCGAGCGCTCAGCCTTGGACATGTATGAATAGCTTGTCACCGAAGTTCGAGCAAAGTCCGATGTAGGTATGCTTGCCTCTAGACTAAATCATGCTCAACAACGGCGTTAGTTCGGACGGACAAAAGCGCCTTGTCAAAACTAATTGTAGCCTCCTTCGTTTTCACTATGCAAAACCAACAATCACCCACCCCATTCGACCAAAAGGCTGCGGCTTCCTACGACGAGAAAACCGCTGGTTGGGCATCGTCTCGCGATGCGCTCTTTTCGTTAATGCGCCAGATTTTCGCCGAGCTTCCGGCTGAGGCACGGATTCTGTGTGTCGGTGTCGGCACCGGAACGGAAATGATCGCTCTGGCACAAGCCTTTCCGCAATGTCATTTCACAGCGGTTGAGCCTGCATCTGCGATGCTGGATATCTGCCGTCAGAAAGCCGAAGAACATGGGATTACCTCGCGTTGCACCTTCCACGAAGGCTATCTCGACTCGCTGCCTGCTTCTGACCCGTTCGATGCGACGACTTGCCTTTTGGTTTCTCAATTCTTGAAAGAAGCGGCAGAGCGGAGCCACTTTTTCAATCAAATCGCGCAACGCCTTCACCCCGGTGGAATTTTGATCAATTCCGATCTGGTTCTGGGTCTGTCGGCTCCGGTTCATAAAAGTTTGATTGAAGTTTGGCTGCGAATGCTCGGAGGCTCTGGCTGGGGTGAAGAAGACATCGAAAGGATGCGCACTGCCTGGCGTCTTCACCTCGCGGCTTTAACCCCACCTGAAATCGAAGCAATCATCGCAGCGGGTGGCTTCGATACTCCAGTGTTGTTCTTCCAAACCCTTTTCATTCACGCCTGGTTTTCAAAGCGAACATCGTCGGGTTAAAAGCTCCAACTGCCGCCCAACAACGCCCATGCACACCGACCGCCGAGAGATATTCGGTTATGATGTAAAGGTTATCTGCGGCGGGTGATGGGCACCGTTAGACCGCTAAATCTGAGTTGGGTAGTGGCTTTAGTGTATATCAAATTCCAACCCAAAGGTGAATGCCATGCAAGCCAAACTTCAAGAACAACTTTCTCCTGCTGATGCCGAAGTCATTTTGAGACGCTTGCCAGAACGAATTAAAGCGGATCTAATCGCGCGTGCTGCGAAAATTGAAGATCCGATCGCCATTTCGATCGCCAGTTGTCTCGACACAGAAGCATTAGGTTTCGTAGATTGCAAACCAGGACGCGGGCAGTAAAATCGAGAAGTCCCAGGCGATGAAGTTAGAGATCAGGTGAAAGCCCGATCACTAAAATGATGAATAGATGTTGCTGCCAAGATAACCATGACCACCATCACCCTCAACCTCTCTCCCGAACTCGAACACCAGATCCGCACTGAAGCATCTCGACAGGGCGTTGAACCCGATCGCTACATCCTCAACGCCCTGCAAGAACGCCTCCAGCCTAGACTTCCAACCACCCAACCTACTGAAGCCGACTTGCTGCAACAAATTAATATCGGCTTTAGTGCACAAACCTGGGAAGAATACAATGCCCTCATCGCCAAGCGTCATGCCGAAACCCTGACTCCCGAAGAACACAAGCAACTGATCCAAATGAGCGATCGCCTTGAACAACTCAACGTTACCCGCATTCAAGCCTTAATTCAACTCGCAACCTTTCGCAACCAACCTCTGACAGACCTCATGCAGAGCCTTGGCTGCCTGCGGGTTCTTCCGTCTATGATAATAAGTAGTTAGAATCAAAAAAAGGCGTTGCTGAATTGATGTATGATGTAGCGATCAAGATCCAAAAACATTATTCAAAACAGGATGGAATCTTTAGCT
>NZ_JAUBPE010000166.1:0-2983 GCF_036700565.1 Microcoleus pseudofavosus SVA1_A4 | reverse complement strand
CCGGATTGTTATTGCGCTCGTTGCGTGATAAAGCGCAACAGTGGTGGTACTTTTTAGACCATCCAGAAATTCCCCCTAATAATAATTTGGCAGAACGTTCACGGAGATTAGCCGTGACTAAACGTAAGGTATCTGGGGGTTCCCGGTCAATGTCTCGGTTTGAGGAAACTGCTGATTTGTTATCTGTGATTCAAACTTGTCGGTTTCAGGGTAGAAGCGCAATGGCTTTTTTCCGTGATGCTATATCTGCCCATTCTTGTAACTTATTTATGCCTTCTCTTATTCCCCAATCATAGACCTGAATCCTTACGTCTGAACTTCAACCCAACGGTAAAATCAAAAATATTTTATTGTTTAGTACCGATATTAGTCTCCCAGCCGAGGAAATACTTGAGTATTATCAGGCTCGTTTTCAGATTGAGTTTATTTTTCGTGATGCCAAACAATTTACGGGTTTATCTGATTCTCAATGTCGCAGTAGTCAACGGCTTGATTTTCATTTTAATGCCAGTCTAATTGCTTTAAATTTAGCCAAATATGAAGCCTATAATCGTCATTCATCTCCAGAACCCTTCGTGTTTTCAATGGCCTCTTATAAACGCCGGGAATTCAACAGACATCTACTTGACACCTTTATTAACAAGTTAGATTTAGACCCTAACTTAATTTTAAATCACCCTAACCTTCCCTCCGTCCTATCTTATGGTACTCTCGTTGCTTAAAAACTGTCCGAAGTATTGTCTTGACATTAGTTAGACAAAGCGACTCTAATTTACTAGATGCGGCATGGCTTTAGACCAGCCCGGTATTACTTGCAAATTGTAAAAATCCTTTCGGGTTCGATAACGAGAAGCATGGCATGAAAGCCAATTAATATTGTCATAACTTCACTCTCTTGTTAAGCGAGATTTAGGTAGTTTTTGACCCCTAACTTGTGGGAATAACCAGCAGGTTGAGTAAAGGCTCAAACACTTGACAAAAATCATCAACGTCACAAAAAATTTCGCTGGATATCTAAGTGGGACGAAGGATATTCCATAAAACTTCTCCTGAATCGCTAATCCGAGATAGGCAAGGAAAGCCACTGGCGCGAGTCGTGCGCGAGCGAGCGATAGGATGCAGTCTGCGGTTGCGGTCTGTGTATGAGGATTATCGCTGGCGCGAGCGACAATTGATGCCCTTTAAGGTTTGCCCAGTTGTACTCACGATTGGCGAGAGCCAGTGCCTTCGGCAATCGCACCAGCGGGTTGCGAAAGCCAACGCAGAGCCGGTCTCCTGGGATTGTCCCTCGCGCGAGCGAACACGAGCGCTGCGTTGGCAAGTCCCCCCTTGTTGACCGTTGCGATCGTGAGCGTCAAGCTCACGTAGCTCAAGTCTGGGTGGGAGACATCACCTCTATCAAGTTGCAACTGGAGTTTGTTTATCTGGTGGTGTTAATGGATGTATTCACCTATAGCATCCGACGATGGCATCTGGCTCGAAGTCTCTCAAGTTTAGGCCGATTGGGGAAAGTAAAATTGCTAAGAATTGTGACAAGGATAGTAGTATACCGGAGAACGGTTTATGCTGCTTAATAAGGATTGACTGGTTCAAGTGAAATAGGAGTGGACTATATTATGCAGCTAGATGTAACCACGTTAGGGGAAACGAAAATATATTGCGTCAATCGTGAAGAAGTTCCAATTGTATACAATCAAGTTCAGGAATATTTCAAACATGATATTCATTTAGAGGATGGTTCTATCGTATTTGATGTGGGAGCCAATATTGGACTATTTTCGCTTTGGATTACCCAACATTACAGCGGTAGCTATATTTATGCTTTTGAACCTGTACCAATTCTTTTTGAGGCTTTGAATAAGAATTTTCAGGAGATAGATGCAAAACATCTAAAGGCATTTCCCTTTGGATTAGGGCATGAAAATGCAACTGCCACTTTTGCTTACCATCCCTATGCGACTGCTATGTCAACTGTTTATCCCTATACTCAACAAGAACAAATAGAGCTTCAGGAAGCTATTTTCAAAAATTTGCCAGAGACAGCGCGAGACGAATTCAAACCAATGCTGAATTCATTCTTTGAAAATGAGCCAGTACAATGTCAGTTGCGGAAAGCAAGTGAAGTGATTCGAGAAAATAATATCTCAAGAATTGATCTTCTAAAAATCGACGTTGAAAAAGCCGAATTGGATGTCATGCGTGGCTTTACAACAGAAGATTGGTTGAAAGTCCAGCAGCTTGTTATTGAGATCCATAATTTAGATAATAGGTTAAACATTATCCAATCTTTGCTCTCTCAAACTGGTTTTAAGATAGTTGCTATCGAGCAAGAAGATGGATTGAAGGGTTCAAACATCTATAATCTTTATGCATCTCGTTAAGATATAGCAATCCTATTTAATACCAAATCCGGTTATAATAAGCTACTTATAAACTATGAAAATAAGGAGGTAAAACCCTGATGCCTAAAAAAGCCTATTTATAGAACCCATTTGATATCATGTCCGGTAAATAACTTACGATTAAGCTCCAATTTTAGTCCCCCAATAAAAACCCGTTAACCCTTGAATTAAATCTTGCTGTTGAAGCAGAGATTGGCATCGGTGAACTAAAAATTCTTCCAAATCGTGGCTCTACCGAACCTAGTATGTAAAAAAGTTAATAATTTTTATAAAAATTAACTATAAAATATAAAAATTAGGCGCTGGCAAAGCAGTTATATATTGACTTACAGGGCTTTTTGTAGTATAATAAAGTTAGATTTTATAAAAATCAAGATAAAAATTATACCTATGGCTTCCAATCCTCAACTTCATCTAATGACCAAACTCCTTAATATTGAGGGAGTGACCGTCAAAAGTTATCAGATTATTGAAAATATAGGAATCACGATTTACTTAAAGGAATGAAAATTTAATAACATCAGCGATGTATAATAAATAAATGAGTGAATATGAATAGGTTTATGTTTCGGTAGAGATGT
>NZ_JAUBPE010000165.1:0-3031 GCF_036700565.1 Microcoleus pseudofavosus SVA1_A4 | reverse complement strand
TTAATTGGGTCAACAGGTAAAAAATGAGTAAAATTACTCATTGACAATAGTGCTTTTAGCTTAACTTGTGAGTAATGTACTCAACCCAACACGCCCATAATCCTTCTAATTGACCGCGCAATTTATGAGATTTTAAAGATGGTTCAAATTGGTCATTTGCTAAATTTTCCAAAATAGCCAAGATTTTAGCTTCTAAATGTGGATTTTTGCGAATAATCCGCTTAAAAGCTCGCTTAAAGCTGTTATCCCATACTAAATTTATCATTCATCATCATCCAGTAAATCAGCTTTCAATTGTTCTAGATTACCGCGCTTGGCATTCCCTGCTTTGAACGCGGCTAGGGTTTTTCTAGCATTTCTAGCAATTTCTTCTCGACGATTTTCAATCCGCCGTTTTTGGATTAATTCAACTAATAAGTCTTGTTCTTCTGTTGAGAGAACTTCAACATATTCAATGAGTTTTTGTAAAGAGATAGAATCGCTCATAAACGTTAACCTTTATTTATTTGCTTTCGGATTTTTGCCGATACCTTTCGATCGCTGCTTTCAGCTTAGAGTTAAGTTCTGGTGGGTTTTCAATCGCTGAGGTAACAATTTCCCAATTTGGTTCGGAAAGAACGATCGGTTCTGGTTTAAGTGGCAGTTCTTCGGCTAGATTTAGAGCAACTTCGAGTAGATATTCGCTCAGACTAAGACCCCACAGGTAGCTGCTTTTTCTAACAGTTCTTTTTGTTCCTGATTGATAGTTATCTCAAGAGTGCTTGTTTGGGGGTTTTGGGTAGGGGTTGACATATTTTTTCAACGAGAGCAAGGTTGGCTCATTTGATATTATAGCAATTTTTAAGGTGGGCAATCGCACGCTTGTTGGAAAAGGGATCTCGCTCTTGGTTTATTCAAGCACTTTGATGATGGTGGCGATAGGGATAAACAGTGAAAGCTCATCATCCTCTAACGGTATGAAACCGTATTTCAAATAAAACTCTTTAGCTTGCTGATTTTTACTATCGACTATCACCGCAAAGATCCCCACCTCAGAGGAGAGGCGAACTGAAGAGCGAAATGACTCCATTAACAGTTCTCTTCCTAATCCTCTCCCCTGCATTGAGGTAGCCACAGCAAGTTTGCCTAGGCGTATTGCTGGTACTGGATAGCGAGGTAATCCTCTGCGATAATTTTCAGGTAAAGATTCGCGTTTAATTTCAGCCGTACTGACAGAATAATAGCCTGCTACATCTCCAGTTTCATCTTCTGGAATTGCCGCAAAGGTTTTAGCAATTCCTCTTCTATCATTCTGTCGGGCATATTTTTTGAGGTACTCATTTAACTCTGGTATACCGCAGTCAAAAGCTTCTCTTTTTAATCGGCTATCATCTATTGCACAAAAAATCCATTTCATTGTTTACCAGTTCCCGTACTTTTCCTGATGCTCTTTGATAGCTGCTTTGAGGGCGGGGTTGGGTTCCGGTGGATTTTCGATGGCGGATGCAAAGATTTCCCAGTCGCGATCGCTCAATACAATTTGCTCTACTTCTAGAGGTGGCTGTTTGGCTGCATTCAGAGCGATTTCTAGCAGATACTCGCCTAGATTCATAGACTTTGCTGCGGCTGCTTTTTCTAGGATTTCTTTATCTGTTTGGCTGAGGGTTAACTCTATTTTTGTTTGGGTATCGGTTGGTGTTGACATTGTTTTGTTATAAAAGGGCGATCGACTAATTTTATTGTAGCAATATTGATGAGAACACTCGTTGGCTCATCTGATATTATAGCAATTGGGGAAGCGTTGGCACTGTCTCTACGATCGCGATTTAAGCCGATCGCCCTTGGTGGGAAAAGGGATCTCGCTCCTTCCTCGTGTTAAACTGAATCTAGCGGTCGTCTTAAGCAAGGAAAAAATAGCCGTGATACCTATCCAAGAACAAATTGTTGACAAACTGAAAAATTTCTCTGAAATCGAACTGCAAGAAATCCTCAACTTTGCTGATTTCCTGTTATGGCAGCGGAGAAAGCAGGAAGTAGCTTCGCCGCCAGAGGAAACTGGCAACAGCAAACCAGCAAATATGGATGAAGAGTGCGAGGTTCATTATGTTGGTGGAGTCTTAGTCGTAAAAGCAGCATTAATAAAAAAAAATCGAGAACTGATTAATTGGGATACGATTATTCCCGATATGCGCGAAGAAAGAATCGGGAAGTTTATCTAAAATGAAAGTTCAAGTTGTTAGATATCAAAATACCATTTTTTCCCCTCAATCAACCGCAATCCCACTCGTAGATAACATCGCTAAAATCTAATTTTTGTAGGGCTGATTCTTTGACAAAAAAGTTACCTACGCCACCATCGCCCCACATAATATCTATTACCTCATTAGCATCGCCATCCATTTGAAATAAAAGGCTATACGGATCGCTTTCGCTATCGAGTATAGGATCGTTTGATTGAAAAGAACCATGATAGCCACCAATTTTATGACCGCGAGGAACACATAGATTTAGATAATTGTCCCTAACTTCATCGTCTTCTCTAAATAATTTAAAAAAATCTTCTCCTAAAAACTTTGTAAATCCATCATCGTAATGGGTAATTGGCGCATACTTTTTAGTAAATTGCAAACTGCAACTTCCCCAAATAGGCACGTATTCAAATTTGGGCAAAAAATCATAATTGGTGATGATATTCTCAAGGTTGAAATCTGGTTGAGGAAAATAGAAAATTTGAAAAATATCTTCATTATAGCCGTAATCTAAGCCATATAGTTGATCGTCTGGAAGATAAAACTGCAAGATTCCTCGATCGGGAAAACCTTCAAGAGGCGGTACTTCAGAAAAGTTGATTTGGGCAAGCAATAATAAGCAATCGCCATTAGGAGTTTTAGGATACTCGAACCCTTTAGGTAAGTATGGCAACCCACCAAATTTACTTTGCCACCAGTTCACAGGTTCGTTGTTTTCAATTGTAATGTCGGGTGAGGTTCGAGAGTCACCTCTCTCCCCTCCCCTAAGAACGCAGCATGAGAGTTTCCAGCTCACTGCGCTC
>NZ_JAUBPE010000164.1:0-3071 GCF_036700565.1 Microcoleus pseudofavosus SVA1_A4 | reverse complement strand
GCCCAACAATAGCTCAAAACCTCTGCCCTAGTATTTCTGAGTATTTATACTCATCGCAAAAGTGACACGCTCCCAAGTATTTGAGGCCTATGTCCAAAACCAAACCCCAGCAGCATTTCGAGTTTTCTGGTATTATGGCCCGGAGAAATGAGTTATTACAGTTATTGCAATTACGCCTCATCCTTAAGTCGCGATATATCCGCGTTCATCACCTTGCATCTGCGGTTGCTCAAAAGAGCGATCGCCCTTTATCAAAAAAGTGCGATCGCCCATTTCAATTCCTAACCAGAAATCACCTCACTCAAAAGATGAGCCTGAGAACCCTCAAGCCGAGGCCCATGAATCTGCACCACGCTAGAAGCCAAGAAATTGCCCCAGCGAGCCGCTTGTGCAGAACTCAAACCGTTAGTAATTCCAAACAAAACACCCCCCGCAAAAGCATCCCCAGCACCCACAGTATCGATCGCCTTTACCGGAAATCCAGCCACATCAACAATCTGTTTGTTCTCCACCACCATGCAGCCTTTATCCCCATTAGTGATAAAAGCCAAATCCGAAATCTCGCTCATTTTCCGAGCGCACTCTGACAAAGATTCCTCCTTAAAAAAGCTCCGAACTTCATCAGCATTGCAAAAAATTACATCGCAATATTCCGAAACCACCTTGTGAAAATCATCAGCAAATCGATCGACTAAAAAGCCATCCGAAAAAGTAAAAGCCACCTTCACACCCAGACGCTTAGACTGTTCCATCGTCTCAATGCTAGCCTTTCTCGGCTCGGGAGCATCCCACAGATAGCCTTCAACATAACTGTACTTGCAGTGACTCAGGCGATCGACATCAATATCAGTCACAGCCAGAGTAGTAGAAACACCCAAATTAGTACACATCGTGCGTTCCGCATCCGGCGTAGTCAGCACTACACAAGTACCCGTAGGCCCGTTCGACTCAGCAGCAGGATGCACGTTAAAATCAATCCCCGCCGCCAGCAAATCTTGCCGGTAAAATTCGCCGTTAGTATCCTTAGCAACCTTCCCCGAATAATACGCTTTACCGCCGCTCTGAGCCAAACCAATCATCGTATTTGCCGCCGAACCCCCCGATCGCATTTGCAGCGAATTGTGCTCTAAATCGTGCAAAATCCCCCCCTGCGTTTCCGAATTCATCAGCGTCATCCCGCCGCGATTCAGCCCGTGGCCGAGTACAAATTCATCTTCCACCAATGCTAGGATGTCTACTAGGGCATTGCCTACGCCAAACACATCCACCGAACGGGAATCTTGATTGTTTTCTGTCATCAGTAATTTTTGGTTTACACTAATTATCAACTTTATAATAAATCGACTTAAACTCAACATCTATTTTCTTTAAGTTATCTTTATCTAAATCCCCAAGCCCAAATCGATCTAATCCAAAATCTAAAATCTAAAATCCAAAATCTAAAATCGATATGACTGATACTTGTCTCCCACCTCTGATTCAGCAAATGTTGCAGCCCGGCTTTTACCCGCACGGCGTGACAGAACCAGTGCAGCTAATTCAGACTCACGCTTCCTTTGTCCTGCTGACAGGAGATTATACTTACAAAATCAAGAAACCTGTCAATTTTGGCTTTTTGGACTATTCAACTTTGGAGAAACGGCAGCATTTCTGCAACGAAGAATTGCTGCTTAACCGACGCACTGCACCGGAAATTTATCTAGAAGTTTTGCCAATTGTTAAAATAGGGGATTCGTTTCAATTTGGCAGCAACTTACCTGCTATAACTTCGGCTGAAGTTGCTGTAGAATACGCACTGAAAATGCGGGAGTTTCCTCAAGATTCGCTGTTGCTCAGTTTGTTGGAACGCGGACTGTTAACTGAGCAACTTATGGCAGACTTAGGGCGCGAAGTTGCCAAGTTTCACAGCACGGCAATTAGTAATAGCTACATTCGCAGATTTGGCAAAGTCAGTCAGATTCGCAAAGCCATAGAAAACAATTACCTGATTTCGCAAAAATATATCGGCGGGCCGCAGACTCAGACACAATATGAGGAAACTAAAAATTATACAGATGCGTTTTTTGCTGAAAATCAAGAGTTATTTAACCTGCGGATTGCCAATAAAATTCGCGAGTGCCACGGAGATTTGCACTTACGGAATATAGCATTGTGGCAAGATAAAATCTTGCTGTTTGACTGCATTGAATTTAACGAGCCTTTTCGCTTTGTTGATGTCATGTACGATGTGGCTTTTACAGTAATGGATTTGGAATCGCGCGGGCGCAGAGACTTGGGCAATGCTTTTCTCAATACTTACATCGAACAAACAGGGGATTGGGAAGGACTGCAAGTGCTGCCTCTGTATTTGAGCCGTCAAGCTTATGTTAGAGCAAAAGTAACTTCGTTAATGTTAGACGATGCTGCTATTTCAACTGCCGAAAAAGCAGCGATTTCACAGACAGCAGCTCATTACTATAAACTGGCTTGGCAATACACGCAACCGCGCCAAGGCAAGTTAACTTTGATGTCTGGTTTGTCGGGCTCTGGCAAGAGTACAGCAGCTCGATATTTGGCTCGCCGCACTGGGGCAATTCATATTCGCTCGGATGCTGTTCGCAAACATTTAGGCGGGATTCCTTTAAATGAACGCGGGGGGCAAGATTTGTACTCGGATGAAATGACCGCACAGACTTATGGTAGATTGTTAGAGTTAGGGAGAATTCTAGCTGACCGAGGTTGGGATGTGATTTTAGATGCAAAGTTCGATCGCCAAAACAGGAGAACAGATGCAATTAATCAGGCTCAATCCCACGGCTTGCCCCTGCAAATCATTTACTGCACCGCACCAATTGAAGTATTGCGAGAACGACTGCAACAGCGCAGGGGCGATATTGCCGACGCGACGGCAGAACTATTGAACTCGCAGCAAGCAGCTTTTGAAGCTTTTACAGAATTAGAGCAAATTTCTGTAAACATTGTAGATACCGCGCAAGACTTAGAGGTACTATTAAACGGGAGCATCCCGGTTTTGCAAAAGCCTCAAATAGCCAAGAGGTCGTTGAGGTAAGCACAACGAAGTTTTAGCATTT
>NZ_JAUBPE010000163.1:0-3143 GCF_036700565.1 Microcoleus pseudofavosus SVA1_A4 | reverse complement strand
GACTGTTGACTGTTGACTGTTGACTGTTGACTGTTGACTGTTGACTGTTGACTGTTGACTGTTGACTGTTGACTGTTCGCCGTAGGTTGGGTTTTACCTCAGTCTACCCAACCTACAATTCACTGCTGAATACCCGTTACATCTGTTACATCCGTTACATCCCGTACATTGCTCGTTGCCGAACTTCCTTCGTCTTACTATGAAAATATTAACTAATTGGGGTTTCACGCGCGAAGGCTGGCGCAACAACAGCCGCGGCGAATATTTAGTTTTGCTTCAAGGAGCATTGCTCGCAGGATTTGCAATCTTACCAGTTTATCAACTGCCAGGATTCAAAATTCTATCAACTCAACTACTTTTTTATCTTAGCTGGACTCTAGCAAGTATTCTCAGCTTAAGCGGATTAATTTTCATAATCAAAGCACTAATAGACTTAGGAAAAAATCTCACACCATTGCCCTATCCCAGAGAAGACGGAGAATTAGTCCAAACAGGCATTTACGGAATGGTGCGACATCCTTTGTACAGCGGCTTAATCTCAGTCGCCCTCGGCTGGGCACTTTTTCAAATGAGCATATCCCATTTAATAGCCACTGCAATTTTACTAATATTTTTCGACATCAAAGCCAGCCGCGAAGAAATGTGGCTGAGCGAGAAATATCCCGACTATTCCGAATACAGCCAGCGAGTAAAAAAATTAATTCCCGGCATCTATTAACATCTCCACATTCATCCGCGTTAATCTGCGTGCATCTGCGGTAAAAAATTCGTAAAAAAAATTAAAAATACTTGCGCTCGTCCTTATTTTAAACTTAGTAACAATCGGTGTCGGGTGCGATCGCCCTTTCCAAAAACCTTTAAACAAGCCCCCGAATTTATTCGCGATCGCAATCTCAAATCTCAAATCTCAAATTTCAAATCTCAAATCAGATGACGGCGCAAATATACTCAATCAGCATTCTTGCCAAATTCCTGAAATATTAAATGTAACTCGGAATACAAACTCAAACCTCAAATTGACCGACCCTCCGTTAAGTCCCTTCCTAGCCCAGCCGCAGCAAAAAAATACTCCATAAAATTTGCCTTAATTTAAGTTGTCAATTCTCTCCAAATCGCTCAAAATTAAAATAAGAAATAAAATGTAATATTTATCTAACTTCTCACAGAAGAATTAACCGCTAAATGAGAGCCACCCCTCCTGTGGATCTGCCGCCACCCGGGCCAACCGCAGCAACTCCCCAAGCCTCCCGCCTAAGCCCGCTATTCAACCGCCTGCATCCGAGTCCAGAAACCCTCCTGCTCATCCTCTCCCTAGTCATAGGGGGAGTTACGGGCGCAGGCGTCGTCACCTTTCACTATCTCATCAACTCGATCCACAGCCTGATGCTGGAAGACTTCATGGGGGCGATCGCCTCTTCAGGCTCTTGGACGCTAGCCTGCATTCCCACCCTCGGCGGAGTCGTCATCGGGCTGATGCGCTGGCGGTTTCGGGATTTTGGCCCGAATATGTCCTCCTTAATTGCAGCCACCCGCGGCCTGCAAGAACTCTCCCCGCTCAAACCCATCACCAAAATGGTGGCAGCCTCAGTATCCCTCGGCACCGGTGCTTCCCTCGGCCCGGAAGCCCCCAGCGTCGAAATCGGCGCTAACTTCGGAATGCTGCTGGCTCAAGTCTTGCAGCTCTCCCCAGAACGGCAGCGCTTGCTCCTCGGCGCGGGAGCAGCAGCAGGTTTATCCGCCGGGTTTAACGCTCCCATCGCCGGAGTATTCTTTGCCTTAGAAGTTGTGCTCGGCAGCACCTTCGCCACTTCGTCAGTCAGCGTTGTCTTGCTATCGGCCGTAGTTTCGGCGCTGATCGGTCAAATTTGTTTGGGAGCTCAGCCGGCCTTTGCTTTGCCGGTCTACGATGTCCGCAGCCCCTTGGAACTGCCTTTTTACATGGGATTGGGACTTTTGGCCAGCGTAGTTTCCCTAGCCTACACAGAAGCAATTCAATTGGCCGATCGCTGTTTTCAAGGAAAAGTCCGAGGATTTGCTTGGCTCGGACGACTGCCCCGACCGCTTCACCCCATCATCGGCGGGGCCTGCGTCGGCTTAGTCGCCCTGCAATTGCCTCAAATTTTGGGCGTCGGCTACGAAACAGTCCAAGCAATGCTCCAAGATGTTAAATTTTCCTTGCCTTTGCTGCTGCTGCTGCTGTTCGTCAAACTGGCGGTGACAGCAATCAGCCTCGGTAGCGGTTTAGTGGGCGGTATCTTCGCTCCGGCGATGTTTTTGGGAGCTTCCCTGGGTTCGGCTTACGGCATCTTTTTGGAAATGTTGCCGGCTTTGGGGGAACACGTTGCCGGCCCTCCCGCCTACGCAATGGTGGGAATGGCAGCCGTTCTCGCCGGCAGCGCCAGAGCACCGCTGACAGCCATCCTGTTGATGTTTGAATTAACCCGCGATTACCGGATTGTATTGCCTTTGATGGCCGCAGTCGGATTGAGCGTTTGGCTGGTGGAGTTTGTCAATCGCCGATCGGCAGCCCACAGCCTCAACCTTCAGCAAATGGGCGTAGACGTAGCTGTCAATGAGCCGATCAAAGCCCGGGAACAGTTGCAGGATTGGGAAGACGCTTTGGGCGATCGCATCGTCACAGAACTGATTTCTTGCCAAATTCCCATTGATGAGGAACACAGGGGCGATGAGCCTGTGCTGGCGATCGCCAACGCACATTTAGCGGAAAATGTCAAACCATTACCTGAAACAAAATCAGTAGTTTGATTGAGTTCAAATCCCTTTGCTGCGTCACAAAACGAATAGCCGAACAGCTAAATCTTAAAGCCATGATATTTATCAACCCGAAAACCGATTACGCCTTCAAAAAAATCTTCGGTTCCTCAGAAAGCAAAGAGATTCTAATTAGCTTTCTCAACGCCTTAATTTATGAAGGCAATTCCACCATCGAAGACTTAGAAATAATCAACCCAAATCTGCCGCCCAAACTAGAAGGCTTAAAAGATAGTTATCTGGATGTGAAAGCAAAACTCAGCGATGGAACTTTAGTAATCATTGAAATGCAAGTGCTGTCGGGGCGACAAGTCGCTTATAACGCTGATAGAATAAGCCTCATAGCTCTTATTCCTTGTTGATAATTGGGT
>NZ_JAUBPE010000162.1:0-3234 GCF_036700565.1 Microcoleus pseudofavosus SVA1_A4 | reverse complement strand
AATTTCTCACTCCTCCCATTACATTAACTCTGCCTTTTCTCCTGTCTCCTCGGATCTTTTTTCGGCTGCCTTTTTTACACCAGTTCTTTCTTCTGGTGACTCTTAAACTAAATCCACTCTCGTCCCAAAACCATACCTGTAAACGTTCTGGCGATTCTTTTTCTATTTTTAAATATTCTGCTATTTTTATTTTAAACGCTGTTCTTTTTTCCGGATTTCTCTTGGACTCCAGGCTATATTTAACCCAGATGTAAACATACTTTTTTTGCTTTAATATCCTCCAAACTTGTCCTCCACTTAATTTTATTCCTGTGGATTCCTCTAAGTATGTTGCTAATCTCTGCGCTGTCCATCTTCCAAAATCATATCCTAATTCTTGAGGGTCTTTTTCTATAGTCTCTAATAATATTTCTCTATATTTATCTGTGGCTTTTTTGTGATTTCCCTTCATTCTCTCATCTATTAGACTTTCTAAATTGTCAGGGTCTCCCTTAAGACACCAATAAGATACTTTGTTTACTGAACAACCCAAAAAATCAGCAATTTTAGATTGTGTTTTGCCGTCATTGAGCAATAATAAAATCAGAATTCTTTCTCTGACATTTGCTTTTTCTTCCTCTCTTAAGGCTTTTTGTAGTTTCTCTATTTGTTGGGGATTGAGATGGTTCTTAGCTGGCATTTTTGTATTGATTGACTAAACTCATTTTTTATTATACCCTATTTAAAGGCACAACAGCTTAGTAAGCTTCAATTTGCTTGATTGGTATTGTAAAACTCTGTTGGTGTGGTGGAGAGGAAAGGCGCGATCGCACAGCTAAATCGTTGAAAGCTATCACTTTGTCACCTCGTCAGGATGCAACATATATGTTATAATCGGCAAAATCTCCGAGGCCCGTGTGGATGCCACAACGAGAATTATATTTGGCGATTTGAGCGGGGGAAGGGTTGGCACAAACCATGAACTGGCTGCAGGTGATAAGTTAGGTGATTTTCTGCTGTAGATTACACAGCAAGCAGAGCAAAAACGTCAAAGGGTACAACGATTGGCGGCTAAGTTGCATGAATTCGGAATCGCTCCAGATTGGCTATTTAATGCCATCTTTAAAAATATGTGGGAACTGAAAAATGACTGCTGACCACATTAGGCAAAAAATTCAACAAGTCAAAAAACAACGCCTCACTGAATTAGATTTGAAAGATAATTCATTAACCGAAATTCCGACCGAGGTGTTTGAGTTGGAATGGCTGGAAACGTTGAATTTAACTTGGAACAAGCTGACGAGCGTACCAGAAGATATCTCTCGTCTGACCAATTTATCCCAACTTATTTTAAATGGTAACGAACTGACGAGCGTACCACAAACTATCTCCCGTCTGACCAATTTATCCGATCTTCATTTAACTGAAAACCAACTGACAAGCGTACCAGAAGCGATCTTCCGTCTGACCAATTTATCCACACTTTATTTAGGGCTTGCTGAATAATCGATCGCTTTCTGGCGCTCCGGAGTGATCGATATATTCAAACCGAGTTAAAGATGAGTTTTTCCTGCCTTATTTTGAGTGAAATATAAGCGCCAATTATGTTAAGTCCAAAAACAGGCATTGTTTGAGCCGCTCGACATAAAAACACATAAAAAACCCGGCGCCACCAGGTAGAAAGGTTCATGACTAAAAAAGTGATAGCAATAGTTGTTTGTGAAGTATTATCAAGTTTTGCCATGATACGATTGAGACCGAATCTTCGTTTACCTTCCCCGAATTTACCCTCAATCGCATTCCTAATTCTGTCATCTTCCAACGCTTGCCTCTTTTTTTCTTGTCTGACATTTGCTGGGGGTCTCCCTAGGGGTGGTCCACTGATTCTAATGCCTTTTTCATGACACCAAGCTCGGTTTGATCTTGTTCGATAAATCCGATCTGCATGAACTGACTCTGGATAATATCCTGTGAACCTATGATATGCTTCTACTTGTGCTTTTAAGTCTCCTGATTCGTTAAAATTATCCCAGCTCATTCGGTTTAAAAATACATATCCTTCAAAACAACTGGCTGAGAGTTTGGCTCCAAACTCTACGCTTTTTCCGGCTTTTCCTCTGACTATGGGACGGATATGGGGTTGGCTTAAACTTACTATTCTCTCCTCAATGCTCTGTTTATTGTTATCAAATAACCATTGCTGTTGGCGATAGACCTCTGTGAGGACTAGCAAAGTTTTATATTGCTTTTTATTCAAACCTTCTAAGGTCGTACCTGAATCAATTAGCTGTTCAATATGAGCCAATTTTCTTTTAATATATTGAAGTTGTTTTTTAATTGCCTGTCTTTTTTTGTGGCGGGATGGTCTTCTTTGTTTGGCTATTAATAAGTAATCTTTTCGGGCGAGATTACGGTAGGTTTTTGGTTTTTTCGGGATTTGACCTTTGAGCTGTTTATACAGGATATCTATGATTTTTTCGGTGTGAACTCTGGCTCTGTTTAATAGTCCTAAGTCGGTCGGATAACTAATATCGGCTGGAGCGCAGGTTGCATCTATGATTAGTTTTCCGCGATTGGGTGACTCATTTTTGGCGTCCGAATCCTTTTTTTTTCTGGTTTAACTGGGGTGATGGAGCGGATTTTTTCTACCATTCGTTCGTTGACTTTATTAATTAGGTTCGGACTAATCCTTTGCCGAAAATGAACTAATAGAGATGGGTCAAAGGGTAGCTCGTTACTGTAGCTTGATTGACCAATAAAGTATTGTAGATAGGGGTTTTCCCGGATCTGTTCTACTGTTTCATGATCGCTAATTCCCAGCTTTTCTTTGATGATTAATGCTCCCAACGCCATCCGAAAAGATTTGGCTGGTGCACCATGCGCTGTCGGGAAGTTAGCCGCATATTCTGATTCAAATTCATCCCACGGGATTATTTGGGCCATTTTTACCCAACGGTTGAGGGCTGACAATTTACATCCGTTGGTTAGTTCAAAGTCTAAGGGTTGGAGGGGAGCAAGCTCAGCTTTTTTGTACACGATCGCATGTGGCTATGCACGGGTTTTAACCTATTTTACCTGTTTATCTTGCACTTTACTCTCGATCTGGCGCTCGAAACCCGGGCCACGCAATATGCACTCGATTATTCAGCAAGCCCTATTTAGGTCACTAGGACTTACGCATTGACAAAATCACAAAATAGTGCATTGATAAATATGAGTGGTCTACTTTCGAGGTATTTGACAATGAGAAAAACT
>NZ_JAUBPE010000161.1:0-3314 GCF_036700565.1 Microcoleus pseudofavosus SVA1_A4 | reverse complement strand
ACTCTCTATCTTGATTTTTTTGACGAGGTTAATAGTGCTTTAAGCTTTCAAACTATTCTTTTTTCTAGGTTCAGCGCGCGTTTCAGTGAATCGCTTCTCTTCCGGCGCTTTATTAATGTATCAACTCTCCCCAGAGTTGTCAAGCGTTTTGACAAAATATTTTTGATTTTTTTTTGAAGCTTTACACCGCAAGGCTTTTGGCACTTAGGGTTCGCTCCGGTCTCCGATCGCTGACTCCTCTTTATGGGTTGGGGCTGCTTTTTGACCCGGAAACTCGGTTTGTGGCAGGGGACTGTCATGAAGGCTATCTCGCAATACTATTAGATAGATGTGAAAGATGATGGGACTTACGAGAGAGCTAAGGCTTTCGTTAGGGTGTGAGCCCGATCGCCCGGTTCACCATGACACAACCTCGTGGTTGCTGAATCTCAGTCATATACATATAGAACCGATTTGACATCTTGAGGGCGATCGCTCCTAACGGTCGATCGCCCACAACTGCGCTCATAATCGGTCGATCGCTCACAACAGCCGATCGCCCCCAAAAGCTCTTTTTTGAGGTAGTTCAGTTTAAACCGAAGCTGGGAAAGGTTTTGAAGTTGGTTGTCCCCCGTCTGGTTTTGAGGTAAAGTTACCATAAAAACACTCAAGGGAAGCCGTCATGTCCTACTCTAGCAACCTAACGGACTCGGAATGGGAAATTAAGACAGCCTCTACTACATCAAATATTGCCCGTTAAAAAGCTGTCCTCGTCCCCTAAACTGGACAAAAACAGAAATCCTGGATGGCATCTTCTATCAACTCAAAAATGGTTGTAATTGGGAAGACGTGACCTTTAGACTTACCCCCTACTCGACAGTATATTGGTTTTACTTGCAGTGGCGGGAACAAGGAGCGCTTGAAGAACTGATGAGAGTCTTACATTGTCAAGTCCGCGAACAGGTCAAAAAACCCCAAGTGGACTACGTTGATGATTATCGACTCACTCTTCAGTGCAAAATACCTGTAATGCCAGTATTGCATCACTCATGATTTTGTTTCTACTTTCTCGACAAATGGTATTAAGAGGCATCTAGCTGTTGATACGCTTGGGTTTCCCTTCTTGACCCACGGAACTAAAGCTAATTTATCTTCTGGATGGAGGTTTGATTAAAATGTTGAGTAAAAACATCTATTATTTCAAATTTAAACCCGTCAATATCCCTAAAATTACAATCTTATTAGACCACGGCTATCACCCTGAACATCTGACTATTGAATTACAGAATCTTTATCCACAAATTATGACAAAAATCAAGTTTGAACTATCAAAAAACATCAAAAAAATAAAAAAATACAGGGAAAATCGGGATTGGTTCCGGTGAGGGCAAGGTGGGTAATTGAACGGTCAAATTCCAGGGTAAGCGCATCTAATTTGGTATCAAATGTAACAGATCCCAAAAAGAGGGTGCAGTATTATAGCTGCCCGGTTTGTCCGAGAGATTCTATAATAACTCTCAAGCTCAGTAGAAAATAGGAATGAATACTCTATGACTAAAGGATTTTCACCCGTTGTTGCGAGTGCTAAATTAAAAACCATAAAAACCCAGCCTCAACCTATTTCTATGCAAGAACTAGAAGGGGGTTTGTTGAATTATTTTGATGATACCAGATCCAAGAGTTGACCGTACTAAATATCACTTACTTAAAGATATTCTAGTGATTGCTTTGTTAGCGATAATAGCTGGAGGTAACGGATGGGAAGACATGGAAAATTATGGAATAAGTAAACAATCCTGGCTCAAACAATTTTTAGAATTACCCAATGGCATTCCTCATCATGATACGTTTCGTAGAGTTTTTGAAAAATTAGACCCCAAAATTTTAGAACAGAAATTAACTCAATGGGTGCAAAAATTTCTCGGGTCAGTTGTTAACCAAGTTATCCCGATTGACGGAAAAAGTCTTCGGGGGTCTTATGACCGAAATCAGGGCAAAAAAAATTTACATTTAGTGACATCGTGGGCTTCAAAAAATCGTTTAGTCCTCGGCCAAGTTAAGGTAGACAGCCATTCCAATGAAATTACAGCAATTCCAGCTCTGTTAGAATTAATCGATGTAACCGGCGCAATTGTTACAATGGATGCAATGGGAACTCAAACGGAGATTATTAAACAGATTGTTCATAAAAAAGCTAATTATGTAGTTTGCTTAAAAAGTAATCACCCGACTCTTTATAATCGAATTAAATCTTGGTTTGAGGTCCAATCAAGTCGCCAAGCAAGCTGGGGTTAAAATGACGGATTACCGTCAAATAGAAAAAGGGCATAACCGGATTGAGAAGAGAAGAGTTTGGGCCATTCCCGTTTCAGAATTTGGAGGTCTTTATAATCAAGATAAATGGGCGGGACTCCAGACGGTTGTTATAGTCGAACGGTTTCGACAAGAGTGGAATGGAACCTCTCATGAAGTCCAGTTCTATCTAAGTTCTTTAACCGTAGATGCTCAAAAACATGGTTCTATTATTCGGGAACATTGGAGCATTGAAAATAAAGAACATTGGGTTTTAGATGTGACTTTTGAAGAAGATAAATCTCGGATACGAGCGTTTAATAGCCCTCGAAATTTGGCGGTAGTCAGACGGATGGCCCTTAATGCCCTCAATCAAGAAACCACCCTATCCCGTAGCTTGAGACAAAAAAGGAACCGGGCAGCGATGAGTGAGGAGTACATGATGCTTATTCTCAAATCCTTGTGTCAAGCCTGATTGAGATGCTCTTACCCTGGGTCAAATTCTTGGATGGAAAGGTGTAAAATTCTCGCCTGTGAACTTCTAGAAAACTTTAGCTCATGCAACTGCCTGCTGTGAATCTTTGTTTTATTAAGCTGATGGTTAAAAGGCTGGCAGCCTAAAAGATGTCAAATGGGTTCTATAGACCTCTTGCGAAAGTCTGATAGAATTGTAAAACAGATAGAAATTCAACTAATCAAAAATGAGTTACGAAAAAGTGAAGAATTTAGAGCATACAGAGTTCAAACGTTTGTGTGGTGTCACTCTAGGAACCTTTGAGCAAATGGTAAAAGTAGTGGCGGCCGAGAAAGTCCTAGCAAAAAAGAGCGGCCGACCGAGTAAACTAAGTATTGAAGATCAAGTATTAATGACCTTAGAGTACTGGCGAGAGTATCGCACTTATTTTCATATAGGGGTAAGCTGGGAATTGGATGAAACAAATGTATTGAGAAATATCAGGAAAGTTGAAAATATATTAATTAAGTCAGGATTATTTAATGTGGGCGGCAAGAACAAACTAAAAGAGCTAGACTCATCAGCAGAA
>NZ_JAUBPE010000012.1:0-112135 GCF_036700565.1 Microcoleus pseudofavosus SVA1_A4 | reverse complement strand
TTATTGATAAGTTAGATTTAGACCCGGATTTGATTTTAAATCACCCTAACCTTCCTTCAGTCTTGTCTTATGGTACTCTGGCTGCTTAAAAACTGTCCGAACTATTGATTATTAAGCTAATTTTTTCTTTTATTTTACCTAGAACGATCGCACTTTCGCAAGAGGTCTATTACCTAAAATTTCAGGATGTTCCCGTTCCGGGAGTATTCATACCTTGATTCAGCAACGCCGATTTTTGGATTGTTCGATCGCCTGCACGGTCAAGAAGTGTATCCAGGGACGGGCATTGGGCTGGCGCTCGCCAAGGAGTCGATCGGATGGCGGCGCGATCGGGCTGGAATCGACTCTGGGAACCGGTACCCGATTCTGGGTAAAATTACGCAGTTGCGAGTCTTGAAGAGGGAAGTTCGGCAACCGATTGCGTAGCGTATTTAACGGATTTAACGGAAGTCCGGCAACGGGCAATGTACGGGATTTAACGGATTGAACGGATGAGTTTCCAGGGAAGAGGTTCGAGGATTTATAACAGTAATACTGCGATCTAGCTTAAAGTATCGATCGACTCGCTTCCTCACAGTAGAAATGAGAACAAAGAAGTAGTATAGTGAAGTTTAACTCAGATATTGCACGGTTCTCACCAGAGCAGGTTTTATAACCTGTTATACAACAACTTAATTAATTTGCTTGGGGGCCGGCCCCTAAAAGGCTTGTTGAGGAGACTGGAAGCTGCGAGATATAATCACGTATAAGCAAATACAATCAACATATATGCAAGTCTAATTAACCAGCCCACTAAATATTGAAATTATTGGATTGCTCAATAACATATTCTTTGATTTAAGAATGTTTTCGCCCATACAAAAAGTAAAAACCCCATGCTGTCAATTCTATTAATCGACGACAACCCGAACGATCGCCTGACGATCGATCGAGAATTGAGGAAAACTTTTCCCGATGTAGAAATCAAGTCGGCTATTGATGCCCAAACTCTCGAACAAATCCTGGCAGCCGGGGGTTTTGACCTGGTAATTACCGACTGCCAAGTGCGCTGGAGCGACGGATTAACTATTCTCAAACAAATTCAAAGCCGCTACCCGAATTGTCCGGTAATTATGTGTACTGACAGCGGCAGCGAACAAGTCGCAGTCGAAGCGATGAAAGCGGGTTTGAGCGATTGCGTATTCAAAGGGCGGCACTTCAAGCGACTGGCTCTGGCCGTGGGCGAAAGCTGGAAAAAACAGCAGTTGCGCGAGAACTATGCGAAAACATCGGCGCAGTTGGCAATTTCGGAGGAAAGACTGAGGGGGGCGCTCGAAGCCTCGAAAATGGGAATTTGGGATTGGAATCTATTAACTGGCGAGGTGGTTTGGTCGGAGGGACACGAACTGTTATTCGGGTTGGCAAAAGGCAGTTTTGCGGGAACTTACGCGGCGTTTTGTGCCTGCGTTCACCCGGATGACTTGGACTCGATCGCCCGGGCTGTTGCCTTTGCTTTAGAAAACAAAATAGAATACCACCACGAATTTAGAGTTATTTGGCCCGACGGCAGCCTGCACTGGATCGCGGGTAGGGGCCAGTTTTTTTATGATGATACGGGTAAATCGGTGCGGTCGATCGGCGTGGTTTGGGATATTACCGATCGCAAATTATCGGAAGCGAGGGTGCAAGAAAGCGAGGAAAACTTGCGCTTTGCCTTAGAAGCAGCTAACACGGTGGCTTTTACCTGGGAGCTGGCATCCGGGGAAGTCCGCCGCTCGTCCAATGCCGAAACACACATTGGTTTTGGTCCAGACAGCACCGTCGGTACTTTTGAGCAAAAAAAGAATGCGGTGCATCCAGACGATCGCGAAAGCTTTTTGGCAGATGTGGAGGCAGCACTCAGCGGCGCGGGAGTTTACGACTCGGAACACCGCCACGTGCGCCCCGACGGTTCGGTGATTTGGCTTCACGACAAAGGACGGGTGGTTTTTGACGCATCCGGCAAACCTGTTCGGCTGTTCGGCGTGGCGATCGACATTACGGCTCGCAAACAGTTAGAATACGACCGCTCGCGCGCCGTGGCGCGCGAGCGGTCGTATTTGCGCAGCCTGCAACAGTTAACCTCCGCGTCAGTTGCAATCAACTCCACGCTGTCGGTGGCAGAAATACTTCAGTTAGCGGCAGATAGCGCCCGCCAAATTCTAGAAGTCCACCAGGTAGCCGTCAACCTCAGCCCTGCCGCCAACTGGGATGCGGGAATTAGCAAGTTTTCCCTGTCAGAAAAATACGCCCAGTGGCAAGATTACTGCCAAGAGCCAGACGGTACGGGCATTTACCGGGAAGTTTACCAGCAGCAACGGGCGATGCGGATGACTCAAAGCGAGTTAGAGGCTCACCCGGGCTGGCTGGGGTTCGGCAAGGCTGCGGGCAAGCACCCGCCGATGCGGGGCTGGTTGGCGGTACCGCTGACGGCTCCCGACGGCAGAAATCTGGGATTGATTCAGTTGTCGGACAAGTACGAGGGAGAGTTCGCCGAAGATGACCAAAGTATTTTAATGCAGTGGGCTCAGGCGGTGTCGGCGGCGATCGAAAATGCCCGGCTTTACGAGGAATCTCAGCAGGCAAATCGGATGAAAGATGAGTTTTTGGCAACTCTTTCTCACGAGCTGCGATCGCCTTTAAACGCGATTTTAGGCTGGGCGCAATTGCTGCGGCAACGCAGTTTCAGTCCGGCTGTTACTGGGCGGGCTTTGGAAACCATCGAGCGCAATGCTAAATTGCAAACTCAATTGATTGAGGATTTGCTAGATATTTCGAGAATTATTCGCGGCAAGTTGACTTTGAATCCTTGTCCGGTAAATTTGATTTCGATGGTGGAAGGAGCGGTGAATACGGTGGGGTTGGCGGCCGATGCTAAGTCGATCGATTTGCGGTTGGCAATTGTCGATTTGGGCTTGGAGACTGCTGAATTTTGGCAGCCCGGGGAAGTTTCAGGCGCTCGTGAATCTCAGTTAAATCCGAGATTTTTGGTGTCGGGAGACCCCGGCCGCTTGCAGCAGGTGATTTGGAATTTGCTCGCGAATGCGATTAAGTTTACGCCGCGCGGGGGGCGAGTGGAAATCCGCTTGCAGCGACTTGATGCGGAGGTTGAGCTGGCTGTTACCGACACGGGAATTGGGATTGCTGCGAATTTTTTGCCTTACGTGTTTGAGTCTTTCCGGCAAGCGGATGCTACGATTACTCGCAATCATAGCGGTTTGGGGCTGGGGCTGGCGATCGTCCGGCAGTTGGTGGAACTCCACGGCGGCGCGGTTTGGGCGAGCAGTCCGGGATTGGATATGGGATCGACTTTTACTTTCCGTCTCCCTTCGATGCAGATAAATTCGAGATCCTCTGAGGAAGCGCAGAACTTAGCTGGCGGTGGTAATTTACTGGGCGTTAAAATTTTGGTGGTTGATGACGAGGTTGATTCGCGGGAGTTTATGATGTTTGTCTTGGCAGATTCCGGGGCCGCTGTCAAGGCTGCATCGTGTGCTGCTGAGGCGTTTGAGGCGGTTTCGGAGTTTGTGCCGGATGTTTTGGTCAGCGATATCGGAATGCCGGAGGAAGACGGCTATTCGCTGCTGAGAAGGCTGCGCTCTTTGAACGCCCAAAGGGGAAAGAAATTTTGGGCGATCGCCCTGACGGCTTATGCTAGGGATGAAGACCGCGATCGGGTTTTTGCTGCGGGTTTCGATCGGCATCTGGCTAAACCTGTGCTGCCCGATGTCTTGGTGGAGACTATAGTCAGTTTGAGCCGTGCCGGCGCTAACAATTTAAACAACTCAATATAAAACCGAGGACTTTAGTCCTCATAAAACCAAAATAAAATTGGTTTGTAGTGAGGACTAAAGTCCGCATAAAACCGAGGACTTTAGTCCTCACTACAAACCTATAATGCTGATTAACCGGCACTTGATATCTATAGGAATCGCTCTACTCAAAAATATAAAAATTTGTATTGTTAAAACAATTGAATATTTTCTGCTGGGGCGTTGCTCCGACAGCGCCCCAAATCGGCAATTTCAATGCCGATTACCTGATTGGTTTATGCTAATATGCTAAAATATCCCAAAACCACGCGGTAATTAAGTGGACAAACTTGAGACAGACATAGAGGCAATTTGCTCTGAGATTGAGGCCTTGCGCCGGGAACGCCAGCAGCTTAGCATTGGTGCTGCTGCCCCCGTCAGCGATTCGCCCCAAGCGATCGCGGATGCTTACCGCCGTCACGCGAGGGAAACAGCACAAGTGTCGGCAGAAGTTAAGGGGATAGATGATGCGATCGCGGCTCTGTCTGCTCAACTGAATCAAAAACAGCAGCAGTCGGTAAACTTGCAAAGAAGCAGTCCGATGGAGGAGCAAGTTGAAGAAGGAAGAGTTCTCGCTCGCGGACACGCGGAACGGATTAACGAACTGGCTGGGGAATTGGCGGCCGAAGTGAAGGAACTTAAAGCCATTGCCGACCAAATTAGCCCCAGCTACTGGCAGGTTTATTACAAGCCTTTTATTACTGGTTTTAAGAGTATTTCTGTTCCCTACGTGCGATCGGACGGGGATGTTTGGACTATTGTCAATCGAGTAGTTTAGAGAGGCTGCGGGAGCAGAAATAAGAAGCACTCAAGACAATTTTTTTCCTGTCCCTATTCCTCGACCTCAACCGCGCAGCAGTTGCTTGATAGTGCCGACCAATTCTTGAGGGTGAAATGGCTTAGCGATGTAAGCGTCGGCTCCTTGTTTCATTCCCCAGTAGCGATCGAACTCTTCGCTTTTGCTCGAACACATTACCACCGGCAAATTCTGAGTTTTGGGGTCGCTTTTGAGCCTGCGACAGACTTCGTAGCCGTTCATCCGGGGCATCACGATATCCAGAACGACTAAATCCGGGCGGTTGGCCTTGATTTGCTCTAGAGCTTCTACGCCATCACTAGCTACCGTGACGTTGAGTCCCCTACCTTTGAGCAGGTCGGCGATCATCTCCCGCAGAGTGACGCTATCATCAACAACCATAACTGTACTCATAGAATAATCCCTACCAAGTTTCTGGGTTGAAACGTTCACATTAACGTTTACATTGTTCACCTTCAAAGGTGTCTTTTCCTGATTGAGATTGCGCTCTGCTATATGTAGTTTACCCACTTTTGCTGATTTCCCAATCATTTTCTGAAGAATTACCGCGAAATAAATAAAGATCCGCGTAATTTCGGTTGACTATTGAGCCTCTGTCCGTTAGTCTATCATTTTCTTTCTCAAATGGTACTTTTGTCAAAAAATGAGAGTGCAGCTTGCGTTGTGCGTTTCCAGTCGAGGGCGGCAGCGCGCCGCTCGCTGCCTGCATCAAAATTTGTCTAATTATGATGTCTAATTAGGATTTTTCGTACCTAAAGCAGATATTTTTTGGTCGTAGAGCGTCTCTAAACCTACCGGGCGCTGCCGGTAGCTGCGATCGGAGTTGTTGCAGCCGTTAGCAACGATTCCCAAGACGGAAGCTCCAGAAATTTTTAATTCTTCTAAAACTCTGCGAACTTGCGCTCGGTCTGTTTTGGCAATTTGCACGACCATAATCGTAGCGTCTGTGTGAGCTGCGATCAAGTGGGCGTCTGCCAAGCCTGCTAGCGGCGGGGTGTCATAAATCACTAAGTCAAAAAATGCTTGAAATTGCTCCATCAGATACTGCATTTTTTTGGAAGAAAGAAGCTTGATCGGATCGGGGGGAATTTGGCCGGCGGTGAGTACGAACAAATTGTCTTGGTTCGGTGCTCGCTGAATCGCGTCGTTGAGGCTGAGGTCTGTGGAGATGGCATCACCCAGGCCGCGGACGTTTGGCAGTCCTAACTTAGCGTGCAGTTGCGGGCAGCGCAAATCTGCATCTACTAACAATACTCGCTGTCCGACTGCTGCTGCTGTGGCGGCCAGGTGCAAAGCTACTGTTGATTTGCCGTCTCCGGCTACTGCCGAGCCGACTAAAAGCGATCGAATCGCCGTACCTGCGCTGAGCAAGTGAATGTTCGTGTAGAGCGATCGAAATGCTTCTAAAAATTGATAGTCCAAGTCGCTAAAAATACTTTTCCCCAGCATTGGAGCAGTACGTTGAGCTTCGCCCGGTTCGAGAACTTCCACTTTGGACGATCGAGCCGATGTTAGTTTCCTGGGTCTGGCTGGCGGTCGGCGCTTGACTTTTTTGCTAAACGGAATCACCCCGATCACCGGCAATCTTGTGGCTATTCTCACTGCTTCTGGAGTGTGGAAAACAGTGTTTAGCACCTCTACAAGCAAGCCGATTGCTATGCCCAGCAGACCGCTTAAAATTACTGCCAGCGCTAACTGTTTTTTGGTTTGTTTGACGGTAGCTGTTATGTACTTGCCGAATTTATCTAGCGGAATTTCTGGAGGATTGATCAGCACCCAGGGTATTTGCTGCTGAGCCGCATCTATCCGCAAGGCTTCTCGTTTTGCCAAGAAGTCCGACAAGCTCTTAGTAACTACTTGCTGTTCCCTCACTAAATTGTCGTATTGTCGCGTGGTCACTGAAAAATTTCTAATTTTTTGGTTGAGTTCCTTTTGCAATGCAGTCATTTCGCGATCGCGCGACTCAACTTCTTGGATTTGGCTATTTAAATTTGCCATCACCACTTCTTTTGCTTGTTGACTGGCTGTTAAAATCAGTTCTTCCCGACTTTTTCGCAGTGCTACAACGGGCAAACTGTCATCTCTGTACTGAGCTAATTTTAGGGATAGGTCTGAGTCTATTTTCTGGATTTGACCTAAGAGTCCGGCGTAAGCTTGTCCTTGAGTCATCAACACGCCAACGGGGTTATTTTCATTGACTAATTTTTCATAGCTTTGGTAGAGAGTACGCATCCCCCTTAACTGTACTTGGAGTGATACTTGCTGTCCCCGAATGCTTTGAACCTGTTCTGACAGAGATTTTCCCTCTAGCTGGGGGTCAAACAAATTGCTTTGCTGCCGCAGTCTTTGGACTTGTAGTTGCAGGACTTCGACTCTTTCTCGGAGCTTGGGCATCTCCATGTCTATAAATTTAATGCCTTGATTAATGCCCGTCAGCCGTTGTTGCAGGCTGTACTCTAGATAAGTTTTAGAAACTTTATCCAAGACGCCGTAAATTTTATTGGGGTCTGAATCTTTGTAGCGAACTTCTAAAATTTTGGTGCCTTGCTGTTTGCCATCTTTTCCGTAGCTGATGCGGCTGATCGACAGTTTTGACATCAGTTCGGTGTAGGTCATTGTGGGATTCCAAGATCGCAAGTCCTTAAGCACTGGCTGCATCATTTTGGGACTGCGCAAAATCCTAATTTGGGTTTCGTAGTCTACTAAGCTAATTCCTTCTATATTAATTTTTGCTAAGTCGGCAGCGACGGTATTGTCTAATTGTTTGGATAGCAAACCTTCAGCGGTGGCTGGTTCAACTAACAGGGAAAAGGAGCCTTCATACTCGACCGTTATCTTTTTAGAATTAACGACGATCGCTGTTCCCGCGAGGGCGCTCAAAGCAATGGTGGCTGCTGCCATGACCAGGATGCGGCGGCGCAGGACCCCGAACAGCCAGGACAAGTCTAGCTTTTCTTCTTCTGTTTCCTCGACGAACTTATCTCTGTAGTTCTGAGCCGAGAAGTCCGGCAGTTTGCCATTAGATTTGGGTGTGAAGGGTTGGTAATCTTGTCTGCTATCCATATTCAGCCTGGGTATTTTTGATGTTGATATTTTTGATGTTGATATTTTTGAAGCTGCCGCGCCGCCACGCTCGAAATTCTATTGTTTAGTTTATTCTAGCCTTTGCCACGAATTATCCACATCACCAGCAGCGTTCTTACCTGAATAAACCTCGGAGAACGTTTATAAAATTTAACACTCCGGTAGCTGGCCCGACAGGTCCGACTACAGCGTTCATTCGGTCTATGAAGTTGACGAGACCGCTGCGGGATACGATAATCATGTCGTTGTTGCGAAGTTGAGGATTGACTTCTTCGTTAATGCCTTGAGTTATATCGACTTCGATCGTCCGTTTAGTAGCTGTACCGTCGTTATTGAGGCGGACTAGCTCAATTTTATTCCTTCTAGCTCTCGTATTCTCGTAGCCAAAAAATCCTCTGGAAATTAAAGCCTGATTCAGTGTGGCATTAGCTGGGAGCCTCAGTGGATCGAGGGATGTTCTGACTTCTCCTACTACAAAAACGTTAATGCCGGCGGGAGCAAAGTTAGTGTTAGCCAGCACGCCAGCTTCTGCGGGGTTGACGATCGCGGCTTTGGGAACGACGATCGTGTCTCCCTCCTGGAGGATGGTATCTTGGGCGCCATCGCCGGACTCCAGGAACCGCCACAGGTTGACTGGGATAATTTGTTCGCCTCTTCTGGTGACGCGGCGCACTTGGATTTGCCGGATGTCGGCATCCGAGGTGATGCCCCCGGCTAGCTGAATGGCCCGGATGACTGTGGGAAAGCCTTCTCGACTGAGGTCGCTTGTGGTGTTGCCGCCGATGACCACGTAAGGCCCCGGGCGGGTGACTTGACCGACGATGGAGATCGATCGAGGTTTTTCTGGCGGCGGCGAAAAGTTGGCGATCGCAAATTGACGGGCTTCTGCTTGGTTGAAGTTGGTGACGGTGGGGATCACAATTGTGTCTCTGTCTTGCAAAATGATATCTTGAGAGATGTCTCCTTCTTGCAAGAATCTCCACAGGTTGACGGTGAGCACTTGGTCGGGGCCGTCGGGTTGGGGACGGCGGACGCGGATGTTGCGGATGTCGGCGACACCAGTAACGCCTTCGGCGAGTCTGATCGCTTGGGTGACGGTGGGGTACTGCACGCTGGGCGCGACGCCAGGGCCGGGAGTCAGGGTGATGATGAAGTTTCCGGGTTTGGTGACTTCTCCGATGACGCCGACGTTGAGGGGGCGGGCGGCGACGAGGCTGACTGTGACTACGGGGTCTTTGAGGACGCGGCGGTAGGCGTTGCGGATGATATTGGTTGCTTCTACTAAGGTGCGGCCGCGGATAGAGACCAGGCCGATCAGGGGGAGGTTGACAGAACCGTCGGAGAGGACTTCGTAGCCGCGGGTGAGTTCGGGTACTTCGAGTATTTCTACTTGGATACGATCGCCACCGCCGAGTTTGTAGCTTTCGGGCGATCGTCCAACGCCCCCAGATGGTGCTGTAACTGCGCCCGGCAGCAATCGCACTTGCGCCGTTGCAGAAAGCGGGAACCCGAGGGAAATACTCGCGCACGCGATCGTCCACAAGGTCACACTCAAGACGGGCGCGGTTATTCGTTTGGGAAAATCAGCGTTAACCACAGGCTACCTATTTTATTGGTTTGGATCATTCACCAGTTTAATCGCTTACCATTGAAATGCCATGTCGATCGCAGATACAGGGAAAAAAAATCATCAAATTTTCTTCCCCTCCCATGCAGGCACTTATGTATTCGCCAGAATTAAAGAAACCCTCGGTATTCCCGAACCCCTCTCCTCCTACCCAACCAACAGACAATTTAGATATGCAGCAGCTTACATAGAAGGCTCACGAGCGACAACTGCCTCGGTTTATTGTTATTTTGGTGGAATTAGCCCGCTGCTAAATTGATATTTTTCTCATAGAGGCTATATATTTATGGCGAAACTCATTAAAGAACTAATTCTCAGCACTAATTTGTTGCTAATTATATTGGGTTTTAGCGGATTGATTCTCACTCTGTTCATATTTCAAATTGCTAGTAAAAAAAAATTAGGTGTAACTTTTGAAAAATGGTTTGCTGTTTTGTACATCTTCATATCTCCTCACGTTAATATACCTCCTTTTAATTACCTGCATTTTATCAATCTTACTGCCACTGATGGCAGTAGTGTAAGTCAGCTTCCTTTCGTCTTTTATCCCTGGATAATGTTTGTTTTGTGCGGAAGAGTTATTAGTTTTTTCAAAAATGATTTGGTAGAAAGATTGTCATTTTTATTACTGAGAAATCCTTGTTTTTCGCTCTATTGTTGGCTACCAATAACATCGACACTGTGGTCGCTAGTTCCTGATATTACGCTGAAAGCAGGGATAGCATTTACAGGTTTTACTGTTATTTGTTTTTATGTAGGTGCGCGATATGAGTGGAACGAACTATCAGGCTTGGTGCGATGGGGCTATACCTCGATCGGTATAGTTAGTTTCTTGCGGCATCCGAATGTGGGACGGGAATTTGCAGGAATTACCAGTCATAAAAATTCTCTGGGCAGCATCATGGTTGTGAGTACAGCACTTTGGTATCTGCACTATTCCCAAGGTGCTAAAACTCAGAAAGAACGCTGGATAGCTCTACTATTCCTGTTCTTTTCATTTTATTTGGTGAGGGCTACTAGCTCTGGGGGTTCTCTAGTTAATAGTTTGATGCTCATAGTTGTAGTATCATCTTTGAGTTTCCTGAGCAAGTTAAAATTTCAATGGGCTTTTACTTCTATTGTCGGTTTTACGGTCTTGGGGATCATTAGCAGTGTTTATATAATAGACAACTTAGAATCTATTGTAGTCGGGGGTTTGGGAAAGGATTTGACCTTGACGGGGCGCACGGAATTCTGGCCGCAATTAATCGCGGCGGCAAATCAGCGTCCTTGGTTTGGCTATGGATTTGATGGTTTTTTTCAACAAGATTTAATTGGCGCGCAAACCCCAGCTTATTTTGTATATACTCCGAATGGATTTCAACCAAAAACTGCTCATAATGGCGCTATAGCAGTATTGCTCTATTTCGGTTATCCGGGACTGATACTAATCTTAGTTTCTCTGTTGACTAATCTAATTTTGGCCGTCCGGCAACTGAGCCGCAGCCCGCTATCAGAATCGGGAATACCGATTATTTTCTTAGTGTTTATTATTTTGAATAACCTTACTGAAGGTTCTCTAAGTGATATTGGGGATGTTTGGCTTGCCTACGCGTTAATAACAGTTAGACTCAGTATCGATAGTAGCAAATCTCCATCCAGCAACCGCCGCAGTTACGGACGGGATTTGCCTCCGCGATCTGCATCCAGATTAAATCCAGATTAAGTTGAGAAAGTTACCAATGAATAGAAGTATGATATATGATATTATTTAGCCTAGCTTGAGGTTAATTTCCCTGTCCTAAGCAAATATACTGATTCTCGATAAGGACTCAAAACTTTCTGATGTTAGATAAGCTAAATGCGGTCAGTCAAAAGCTCGGTCCCGGCCTCCGCCAGGTACTCGGCAATCTGGCTTGGCTGTTGACAGACCAAATTTTGCAGATGGCTCTGGGTCTGTTTGTGGGAGTGTGGGTAGCTCGATATCTGGGCCCGGCACAATTTGGCTTGCTCAATTACGCGATCGCCTTTGTTTCCCTGTTTGCCTCGGTGGCAACGATGGGATTGGGTACTCTGGTAGTGCGCGATGTTGCTCGCAATCCTGACTGCAAAGAAGAGACTCTGGGGACTGCTTTTGCTATACAATTAGCAGGCGGAATCATCACTTTACTGCTAACGGTGACAGTGATTTCGATACAAAATCCCAATGACAGTTTAACTCGTTGGCTGGTGGGGATCATCGCCGCCGGAACTATTTTTCAGTCCTTTGAAACAGTAAATTTTTGGTTTCAGTCGCAAATTCAATCTAAGTATACGGTTGTTGCTAAGAATTGCGTATCATTACTGATTGCAGGACTCAGAATCGGATTGATTCAAATCAAAGCACCGCTGATTGCTTTTGCTTGGCTGAGGTTGGGAGAGGTTGCATTGGGGGCAGTGGCGATCGCCATTGTCTATCAAAGCAAGGGAAATGATTTCAAGCTGTGGCGAGTCAGTTGGCAGCGAGGCAAACAATTGCTTCAGGAAAGTTGGCCGCTGGTGATGTCGAGCTTGGCAGTTTTTATTTATTCCAAAATCGATCAGATTATGCTCGGTTCTATAGATAAAACTGAGTTGGGATATTATGCAGTTGCAGTCAAACTATCGGAAATATGTGATTTCTTGCCGGTGATTATCGCTTCTTCTATTTTTCCTAAACTCGCACAGTTAAGAGAAAAAAATTATGCCGAATACCTAAACAAGTTTCAGATTTACTCGGATGCTATGTTATTGTTGTGGCTGGGGGTAGCCGTGCCAATCTCTCTGCTTGCTCCTTTCATAGTCCAGACTCTTTACGGCGAGCAATATGCAGCTTCAGCCAGGGTGCTGTCCATCTACGTCTGGGCTCAATTTGGCAGTAACTTCGGTATAGCTAGAAATACCTATTTTGCGTTAGAAGGTCAACTGCGATACGGTCTTTACTTGACAGTTATTGGCTCAATCTTTAATATAGTGTTGAACTCTCTACTGATTCCTAAATATGGAGCTTTTGGAGCAACAACGGCTACTTTGATCACTTATGTATATGTAATTATTTTAGTCAATTTTTTGATTAAAGAACTGAGACCTTTTGGTAATTTAATCCTAAATTCGCTAAATTTATACAAGGCGGCTTCCAGGCTGATAGGATTGATCAAATGATTGAAATTAAACCCAAGCTCCAACATCGATCTAATTGTCCCTATTCTGGCAAAATACTCAAACCTGTCAAAGTATTGTGGCAAGGTGCCCGCGTCTGTGTTGTGTCTGAGTCTCCCGCAGGCGGCGAAATCATTGACGAGTTGAGAATTGGCCACGCTGCTAAAACTGCTTACAGCATTGACTTAGCTCAAGGAAAAACTTTTGGTGATGACAAATATGCCGAAGAATTTTTAGCAAAACCTTTGCTCAACTCTCTGCAAAATCCTCAAGCCGAACAGCTAGAAATTTCTCAAGAAATTTTCAAATCTTACGATCGGGTAATCGTATTAAACTGCATTGATTATCTTTACGGACACAGCCTTTTAAAGTTGCTGAACGCACAGAGGCATTTAGAATCTCACCCAGATTTGGGTTTGATTGTCATAGTCCAAAAATTTATGAGGTGGATGGTTCCCGAAGGAGTTGCCGAAGTCTGGACAGTCCCTATATCACTGAAAAATGGTCAGTGTTACTATCCAAGTTTTGACGAGTTTGTCAGCAAACAGTTAGAACGTTTTGATGAAGTTTATGTAAGTGAAGCCTATTCTCACCCCAGTCGATTTGATATTAGTAAATTTACGGGAGTTGCCAAACATGACTTTAACAAATCAGAATATAAAATTACTTTTGTTTGGCGGGAAGATCGTCTGTGGTGCAATAAATTGCTGTTTCAAGTTTGCAGAAAGCTCAAGCTGCTGCAAATTCCTTTAACTGTTCAAAATTGGAACGTGCGGAGGTTTTTTGCAAAGATGAAAAAATTGCTTCCTTCAGCTAAATTTGCAGTGGCAGGTTTAGGGAGAAGCACTAATTTTCCTGAGTGGATTGAAGATTTTAGGGTGGATAAGTTTGATGAAACAACTGAGCGAGAAATGTGTCAGGTTTACTCAGAAAGTCGGTTGGCAATTGGCATTCACGGTTCCAATATGCTATTACCGTCGGGTCACGCTGGTATGACGATCGATATGATCGAGGAAAGGTGGGGAAACTTTGCTCAAGATATTTTATATCAAGAATCCGACCCCAGACTGTCTTCGTTTCGCTATCGATATCTGCCACTTCAAACTAGCTTGAGTAACTTAGCACATATTTCTTCAGAAATGATTCTCAAGCGATTGGATTTCTATTTTCACATGATGGGCGATTCCCTACCCTATCCTTTGGGAACCCCTGCGGGAAGATAGCTTCGCTTCACGGCTTTAATTAACCTCAAACTTTAAAAACAACAGGAGATATACGCCATGAACAACAGCGGTTCTGTTTACATAGTTACTGGAATGTGCTGTGATGAAGAAGGCCAGGAAAGTAAATATCCCCAGGGATCTGATGCTAAATCCTCATCGGAAAAATTTCAATCAGTTTACTGGCGATGTGCGGTGGTATATTTTGCTTCTAGCGTTAAAAATAACCCGGAAGCTGAGCATATCTTATTTACGAATGCCGATCGCATTCCAAATATTGAAAGCTTTAACACCGTTGAGTTTTTCGACAAAATCGGAGTTAAAGTTGTCCAGATTCCATTTACCTATCAGCCACCAATGGAATACTACCCCGCCTTCAGAAGTACGTTTTTTAAGTTTGACATTATTCAATATTTGAAAAATCATTCAGAGTTAAACGATCGCTGTATCGCTTTAGACTCTGACTGCGTGTGGGTAAACTCCGCCGATCGCATAATTGCCGATATTGAAAAACAAGGTTTGGCAACCTACGATTTGTACGAGCCTGAAGATAAAAAAATTAGCGGTTTAAGCAGGCGAGAAATGCAGAAAATTTATGAGGAATTAGGCTATAAAGTAGATGAGCCTCCCAAGTATTTTGGTGCAGAATTTATCGTAGGAAGTGGCAAGCACATTAAAATATTGTCCGACGAAGTAGACTCAATCTGGCAGACTTGCTTGCAAAGATTTGCCGAAGGTAAGACAAAATTTAATACAGAAGAGCAGATGCTCACCTACATTTACAATAAGCTGGGATATGCTCGCAGCAGCGGCAATGCTTACTTTAATCGAGTGTGGACATCGCCGATAATTTATACGGCAACTGAGGCTGATTTAAAAATGGATGTGTGGCATTTACCAGCCGAAAAAGGATACGGGATTAAGCGACTTTTTGCACAAGTTGCTAATCCCCAATCTGATTTTTGGAACTTGCCTGTAGGAGAGCAGTTTACTAAATATGCTGCGGGTTATGTAGGAATACCAAAACGCAATATTTCTAAGACTGTTTTGGATATGTTTGACAATAGGATTTCTGGTCTGAAAAGGAGATTGTCGAAAGTCACAAGTGTTGTCAGCAATTAGCATACTGGAGTTGTGTAAATGTTCGATCGACAATTAAAAACCCCCGTCGCGTTTATTATTTTCAAACGTCCTGAAGAAACTCAGAGAGTATTCGCAGAAATCCGCAAAGTCAAGCCGTATAAATTGTTAGTAGTTGCTGACGGGCCGCGGCCGGACAGACCGGGAGAAGACCGGCAATGCGCTGCTGCTCGCGCTATTATTGAGCAGGTGGATTGGGAATGCGAAGTTTTGCAGAATTATGCCGAGACTAATTTGGGCTGTCGCCAGCGAGTTTCTAGCGGCCTAGATTGGGTGTTTGATACGGTGGAAGAGGCGATTATTATTGAGGATGATTGTTTGCCAGACAGTACATTTTTCTACTTTGCAGAAGAGTTGCTCGAACGCTACCGATACGACGAACGAATTATGTCAATATCTGGACAAAATGTTCAATTTGGAAAGCAGCGAACTGATTATAGCTACTACTTTTCTCGCTACACTCACTGCTGGAGTTGGGCGAGTTGGAGGCGAGCTTGGCAGCATTATGATTTAGATATGAAGTTGTGGCCCGAAGTTCGGGATGGCAATTTTTTGATGGATGTATTGGGAGATGCTCATGCTGCAAAAATCTGGACGAAAACTTGTCAGTTGTGTTACGAAAAAGCTATTGATACTTGGGATTTTCAGTGGACGTTTGCTAGTTTTATTCAAAATGGTTTGAATATTTTGTCTAATGTCAATTTAGCTGCAAATATCGGACACGGAACGGGGGGAACTCATACGGACGACCTCAGCAGTCCTTATAATAATATGCCTGTTGAACCGATCGCCTTTCCTCTGAAACATCCTCCGTTTGTGATTCGGGACGCGCAAGCCGATAACTTCACTCAGGATAGTTTATATGATTACGATCCGAAATTTGTCAAGAAAGTACAGCGAAAAATTCAACAATTTTTGAAAAAGTAAGTAAGCATGAGTTAAGGATGTTTTGATGAAAGTTTTGCTGGTAAGTAATTACGATGTTAAAGGCGGTGCTGCGAGGGCGACTTATCGCCTGCACAAGGGTTTGCAAAGTATCGCGGTAAATTCCCAGATTTTGGCTGGTTATAAGTCTAGTAATGATGAAACTGTGCGGTTGATGCCGACAAAATTCGGAGAAAAGTTTAAGAGTCTCAGACCTAAATTAAATAGATTGCCGTTAAAACTTTATCCAAAACTAGGTCAGGTAATTTTTTCGCCGCAATGGGTTCCTGATTCCTTGGCATCGGAAGTTGCCAAAATTAACCCAGATGTGATTAATTTGCACTGGGTTTGTGAAGGTTATATGCAGATAGAAACCCTCGCCAAGTTTAATAAACCTGTGGTTTGGACGCTGCACGATATGTGGGCGTTTACGGGTGGATGTCACTACAGTGAAAATTGCGATCGCTACATGAATTCTTGCGGTGCTTGTCCGCAACTTCACAGCACTAAAGATACTGATATTTCTCGTTGGATTTGGCAGCGAAAAGCTCAATTTTGGCAAAATTTGGATCTGACTTTGGTGACTCCGAGTCATTGGTTGGCTGAATGTGCGAAATCTAGTTCTTTGTTTGAAAAATATCCAGTTAAAGTAATTGCTAATGGCCTTGATGCTGAAGTCTACAAACCGCTAAACCGCCCGCAGGTGAGAGATAGTTTGAATTTGCCTCAAAATAAACAGTTGGTGTTGTTTGGGGCGATGCAGGGAACGGGCGATCGCTGGAAGGGTTTTCCGTTGCTAGTTCCGGCTTTGCAAAGCCTCAGTAAGTCGGGATGGCAAGATAAAATTGAACTTTTGGTTTTTGGTTCTTCTGAGCCTGAAAGTCCGATCGATGTTGGTTTTAAAATTCATTATTTAGGCAGGTTGGAAGATGAAAATTTAGCAAAAGTTTATGCAGCGGCTGATGTGATGGTTGTACCGTCGCGGTACGAAGCTTTTGGTCAGACGGCATCGGAAGCGCTCGCTTGCGGTACGCCTGTGGTGGCTTTTGATGTGACGGGATTAAAAGATATTGTCGATCGCCAGCAAAATGGCTATTTAGCTCAACCTTATGATAGTGAGGATTTAGCGCGAGGGATTGCTTGGGTGCTAGAAGATTCAGAGCGACACCAAAAGCTTTGTCGCAACGCTCGCTTGAAAGTTGAAGCAAAGTTTACATTAGAAGTGCAAGCTCGCGAGTACAAAAAACTTTATGAAGAAGTTAGGCAAGCTGCTAAGTAGCTCAAACTAACTAAACGTATAACTTGTAAGGTATAAATAATGCCGATTTTTGGGTATTTATTGGTATATTTTCGGAGAGTGCGACGTGTTGATTGCTACAATAACTTCTTAAGAAATTAGAATCGGGGCAAAGCTGGAAAATCAAAAAATAAATGATTGAGTCAATATATTGATAGTTGGGACAAATTGAGTTAATAATTGGATAGGACTCGAAGTCGATCGGCATTGTCGATCGCCAGAGGACAATTTTATACCAATTTTTCACGGACAGCCAAATATTTGATACAGATGGAGCAGATAAGTATAGCAGTCCTGATGACTTGCCATAACCGCAAGTTAAAGACTTTGGCCACTCTAGAGTCGCTGTTTAAGCAAATATTAACAAGGGAAATTGCACTCCATGCTTATCTGGTAGATGACGGCAGCACCGATGGCACAGCCGAAGCAGTACAGCAAACATATCCTCAAGTCAAGATTTTTGCGGGAGATGGTAACTTATTTTGGAATGGAGGAATGCGTGTTGCTTTCAGCGAAGCCATGAAAGACGATCCAGACTACTATCTCTGGCTCAACGACGACACCGTGCTCGATCCAGAAGCTTTAAACATCCTGCTGATAACCAGTAGTGAGCTAATTAAAAAAGGAGAAAAAAAGGCGATCGTCGCCGGCTCTACTCGCGATCCTGAAACCAGTGATTTTACTTACGGCGGCATAGTCAAAATTACACCATTACTTCCCTTTAAATTTCGCTTCCTCGAACCTACAAAAGCAGCTCAGCCTTGTGACAGCATGAATGGTAACTGCGTGTTAATTCCCCGCAGCGTCGTAGAACTTGTTGGTAATCTCGATCCAGCCTTTATTCATTATTTATCAGATTGGGAATACGGGCTGCGGGCCCGACAAAAAGGCTGTACAGTTTGGATAGCTCCGGGCTATCAAGGAACCTGTTCGCCCAATCCGCAGTCAACAAAAATAGCGGCTGCCAATATGAGTGAAGGGTTGCAAAAAATGAACCAACCCAAGGGTTTAGCTTTTAAAGATGCTACCCTTCAACCCTGGGAAGAGTGGAAAGTATTTGCTCAGCGTCACGGTGGTTTATTCTGGCCAATGTATTGGTTGCTACCTTATAGAAGGTTAGTTTGGCTTTCTGTTTTGAGCAAGCTGGGATTAACTAAAAACAAAACCGAAGGTGAATAGGATGGTAGATCGAGGTGATTTGCGCGTCGCTTGGCTGGTTCCAGAAGTAGAATTGGGTGCATATTGGCAGCCAGTATTGAGAGAATTTACAAAAGTATTTAAGAATACTGTGTTTTATACTGGTCGCGTTTGGTCAGGGTTCGATCCGACGCTACCGGGAGCATCAGCAATTCAGTTGGTAGGGGAGACTAAATTTGTCGAGACGGAAAAAATAGAAACAGGGTACGATCGCGGTTTCATCGCAGTGTCGCCTAGTATAATCGGTCACTTGCTTAAATTTAGACCTCAAGTAGTTTTTCCTCAAGCTTTTTCTTTGTGGACTGTCTTGGTTATCCTGCTCAAACCGCTTTGTCAATGGCGAGTCGCGATTATTTATGATGGCAGTTCCCCGAACACAGATTTTCGAGATTCGAGTTTTCGGACATACGCAAGACGCATTCTAGCTAAGTTTGCCGATGCTTTTGTTTCTAACAGCCAAGCAGGGAAAAGATATTTGGTGGAAGTTCTCAATGCACCGGAAGATAAAGTTTTTACTAGAACTTATTTAGTTCCAGATGCCGAAACGCTGCTGAAACCTTTGGCAACAACAAAGCCGCTAAATTTAGATATCAAACGGCCAATTTTTTTATATGTGGGAAGGATCACAGCTAGAAAAGGAATTAAGACACTGTTAGAAGCTTGTGCCATGCTCAAAAAGCAGGGATATTCTGATTATACTTTATTAATTGTTGGCAAGGGCGACCAGCGAGATGAGTTGGAAGCTTTTATTAAAGAGCAAGATTTCCCCGAGCAAGTAAACTGGGTGGGATGGGTTGATTACGGAAGTTTGGGAGGTTATTTTCAGCAAGCTGATATTTTTGTATTTCCTACTTTTGAGGATGTTTGGGGAATGGTTGTACCGGAAGCGATGGTGTTTGGGAAACCGGTATTGTGTTCTAACGGTGCAGCTTCCTGCGAGTTAATCGCGGAAGGGGAAAACGGTTATATTTTCGATCCTACCAATGCTAAGGAGTTGTCAGAAAAAATGCGGATTTTTATAGATAGTCCTGATTTGATAGAATCGATGGGAAAGAGTTCGCGACAGCTAATTTCTCAAAAAAGTCCTGAAACAGCAGCCAAAGCTTATATCGAAGTTACATCTTTTTTGATGAAGTCAGTTGACAGTTGACGGTTGACAGTTGTTATTAGTTACTGGTTATTCGTTATTTTTTACCAATAATTTTCCATATTTTACCTCCAAAGCCCGATGCCCGATGCCCGATTACCAATTACCAATTAACAATGAAAGTTTTATTATCTGCCTTTGCTTGCGAACCAAATCTCGGCTCTGAAGAGGGAGTAGGATGGAATACTGTTATCCAATCTGCTAAACATCACGAAAGTTGGGTGTTTACTCGCACGTTTTGTCGATCGTACATTGAAGCAGAACTAGAACGCAATCCGATGCCCAATCTGCACTTTGTTTATTTCGATCCGTTTGGGTGGAGCGAAGATTGGAAGGGAAAACAGGGATTGCTGCAACTTCACTACTATTTGTGGCAAATCTGGGCTTATTTTATCGCTCGAAAGCTCGATCGTGAAATCGGTTTTGACATAGTACACCACGTAACTTATGTCAAACATTGGTCTCCAAGTTTCCTGGCGCTGTTGCCGCATCCTTTTATTTGGGGGCCTGTGGGGGGTGCAGAAGCAGCACCAAAGCCTTTTTGGCAAGATTTTAGCCGCCGGGGCAAAATTTACGAAACGCTGCGAGCATTGGCTCAAAGCGTAGGAGAACGCGATCCGTTTGTAGGGCTGACGGCGCGCCGGAGTGTCGTGGCGCTGGCAACTACGGAAGAAACCGCAGCCAGACTGCGATTTCTCAAAGCAAAAAATGTGAAAATTTTCTCGCAAGTCGGTTTGTCGCAGCAGGAAATTCAGGAACTAGAGAAATTTCCAACTCCGCCGGAGCAACCAGTTAGATTCATCAGCGTCGGTCGTCTCTTACACTGGAAAGGGGTGCACTTGGGACTCCGTGCATTTGCGGAGGCGAAGGTAGAACAATCGGAATACTGGATTGTGGGAGATGGCCCGGAACGGCAGCGTTTAGAAGCTTTGGTGACAGAATTGGGACTGGTAAATCAAGTATATTTTTGGGGGGCTTTACCCCGGGATCAAACTCTCTCTAAAATGGCCGAATCTCACGTTCTCCTCCATCCCAGTTTGCACGATTCTGGTGGGTTTGTCTGCACGGAAATGATGGGGGTTGGCCGTCCGACGATTTGTTTGGATTTGGGTGGGCCGGCTACTCAAGTGACTGCTGAAACCGGTATTAAAGTGACCGCTACTGACCCCGATCGCGCAGTGCAAGGTCTAGCAGAAGCTATAGTGTGTTTAGCGAACGATCGTGAATTGCGATCGCGCTTGGGTCGAGCGGGTCAAAAGCGCGTCAGGGAAATCTATGATTGGAATATAAAAGGTAAATTCTTTGCCGAATTGTGCCAAGATGTATTCGAGGGGAAATCAGGATAACTTCTGATTTATTCGATCTCGCAAAACAAAGAAAACTCTATTTTTTCAGGCGGTGAAACGTGAGCGTTGCAATCATTACTGGATCGGCGGGTTTAATTGGCTCGGAGGCGTGTAAATTCTTTGCTAACCAGGGATTTGACGTGGTAGGAATTGACAATGATATGCGCCGCGTTTTTTTCGGCGACGAAGCATCTACCACTTGGAATAGGCAGCGGCTCGAACATTCCTTAAAAGACAAATATCACCATGTAGAAGTAGATATCCGGGATTGTGAAGCAATTGCCAAGGTTTTTAAGCAGTATGGTTCCGATATTAAGTTAGTAATTCATACCGCAGCTCAGCCCTCTCACGATTGGGCAGCGCGGGAGCCTATCACAGATTTTACTGTTAATGCCAACGGGACTCTCAATCTTTTAGAATCTACCAGGCAATATGCAATAGAAGCTCCGTTTATTTTTACTTCAACTAACAAAGTTTACGGCGATACCCCTAACCGTTTGCCCCTGGTAGAATTGGAACATCGCTGGGAAATTGATCCTAACCATACCTACGCAGGGGGTATCCGAGAGGATATGTCAATTGATCAGACGCTACACAGTTTATTTGGTGCTTCTAAAGTAGCGGCAGACGTTTTAGTGCAGGAATATGGGCGCTATTTTAATATGAAGACTGCCTGTTTTCGTGGCGGATGTCTCACGGGACCCAATCACTCTGGTACTCAATTGCATGGGTTTTTAGCTTATTTAATGAAGTGTGCCGCAATGGGGAATGCTTACACCGTGTTTGGCTACAAAGGAAAGCAAGTCCGCGATAACATTCACAGTGCTGATTTAATTGCGGCATTTTATGAATTTTATAAAGCTCCCAGAAGCGGCGAAGTTTATAATACAGGAGGAGGCAGATACAGCAACTGTTCGATGGTAGAAGCCATTCAGATGTCGGAGGAAATTGCCGAACGCAAATTCAATTGGACTTATGCTGAAGGGAATCGCATGGGCGATCACATTTGGTGGATTAGCGACAATTCAAAATTCGCCAGTCACTATCCAGAATGGAAAATGAAATATAACGTTAAACAAATCCTACAGGAAATTTATGAATGTAACCGCGAGCGTTGGCTGAAAGAGCAGTCGAATGATTGAGCGAAAAAGAATGTGCTGGCAATTTTGGTAAATGATTGAATACAACGTTAAACAAATCCTACAGGAGATTTATGAGTGTAACGGCGAGCGTTGGCGTAAAGAGGTGTTCCATGATTGATAAAGGGAAAAAGAATGTACTCGGCATATTAGTAAATGCCGTTAATTATGAAGCGGCTGTCAGCAAAATTATTGCCGCAGCCAGCGCCGGAAGACCAATTTCAGTTTCGGCTCTAGCGGTTCACGGGGTAATGACTGGGGTTCTTGACAGCACTCACCGCTATCGGCTCAATCACATTGACTTAGTATTGCCAGACGGACAGCCGGTCAGGTGGGCGTTAAATTTGCTCTACAATACGGAATTGCCCGATCGAGTTTGCGGACCGAATGCGATGTTGCAAATCTGCGAACGCGCGGCAGAAGAAGGATTATCTATCTATTTGTACGGCTCTAAAGCTTCTGTACTGGAGGCTTTATCTCGCAATCTCTGCCAGCGTTTTCCCAAGTTAATTATTGCGGGAACTCAGCCTTCTAAATTTAGGCAGGTTTCGCCAGCAGAGAAACAAGAAATTGCGCAGCAAATTCGCGATAGCGGTGCAGCAATTACTTTTGTCGGTTTGGGCTGTCCGCGACAAGAAGTCTGGGCTTACGAATACCGGGACGACTTATCAATGCCGCTGATTGCTGTAGGTGCTGCTTACGATTTTCATGCGGGTAATTTGGCTAAATCTCCTGAGTTTTTATCTAAGATAGGTTTGGAATGGCTGTTTCGGTTGATTAAAGAACCAAGGCGGCTCTGGCAGCGGTATGTTTTGTTGAATCCGCTTTATATCTGGCTGTTTTTGCTGCAAGCTTTGAAAATCAAAGAGTTCGACCCCAAAGACGCGACGCCACCTGTGGAAGAAGTATTGTATGGTTGAAATTTCCTTTCTCTGTTGTTAATTGTCACTTCTCACAAATAAAAAGCTAAAAGCCAAAAGTAGAAATAATAATTAATTATTTTAACTTGAGACTTTAAGCTTATGACGATCTAAATCAAGAATTAATGGGTTGTTTTCTGTAATTTCTGTTTTGCTTGTTTTGTAACTTACTGTCTAGGTAACTGAGGAACTGGCAGCCGTCCTTGTTGTATCATTTGGAGGACTTTGGTTCGACAGCCGGCGCAGTCGCAGCCTAAAGTTATGGAATGATAGCAGTGCGAGCGTCTCCCAGAGCGATCTGTAGCCGTTCGCTATGGACGACGCGAGCGCGCTCATAATTCCGATGCTACCGGACTTGATATAAAACCAAAAGTTTATTGCCCTTACCTCGCTCTTGCTATGGCTTTTGTGCCACAATCCGGATCGAATCGTACTTGTTTTCATCAGCCGCAAAAATTGTTTTCAGCAGTAAGTTCCAAGCTTGAGCTTTACTGTTTTCTTTGGGCTTTACCATCTGATGAGATTCCATTGAATCGAACACACTAAAAATTTTTATTTCATCATCGATCCAACTGTTGGCGAATTGGCGATAGTAGCCATTAAATTCGGTAGAAATTATCTCAAATCCCACTTTTTCACAGATAGCGCGGAAGCTCTGCGGTGTGAAGAAATACAAATGCCTTGGTACATCTAGATGCATCCATGCAATCCCTGATGACTTCAGCCCAATACAAGAGTTATTTGGTACTTCCATCACCAATTTGCCGCCATCCACGAGCAACTGCATGGCATTGCGGAGTGCCAGTAAAGGATCTCTGGTATGTTCGAGTACGTGGTTCATCACAATCATGTCGTACTGTCTGGACATGACTTCGGGGGGCAAAGATTCAGCAGTACCATAAAATACATCAAGACCTCGCTGCTCGGCCAAAACCAAAGCTTGTCGATCGGGTTCTACGCCCCAGACTTTGTGACCATCTGCTTGGAGTTCTTCCAGCAGGTGGCCGTTGGCGCAACCGATTTCTAATATCGAGTAGGAAGAAGTCCCGAAGTGTTGTTTCCACCATTGAGTTGTGACATCTACTCCGCGATCGAAACGCCAAGCTAGATGCGTGCGCAATTTATCGAAGAAGGAAATAGAAGAGGAAGAGTCGGAACCTGTAGAGTCTGCATGATGAGTATAATAATCGTCGATATCGTAGAAGCTGGCGATTTTGTTGAGTTCGGGTAAAGGATGAAGGCATCCAAGTTGTGACTTTTCGCACCAGTACAATTGAAATGATTCTTGGTGTGTAGGTCTGCGCCAATCACCGGGTATGAATAGCCACGGTTTCATACTCTGGCCCGATATAGGACAGACGGCGGTAGCACTTAAGCAATTTTGACTTTGCATTGGAGTTTTCATTATTTAGGTACTTGACGTACTAATAACCACTCGTGTTGGATGTCAAATCCAGAAATAAATTATGTGCCATTAACAATTGCGGAATCCGAAATACAGCAGATGACTGCCAAAAAAATATTAGGTTTCGGAAACACGATTGCTGCGGCGTGGTTTTCAGCCTACATCGAATTTAAGCTAACGCATTTAACTTGCTTTGTCACCTTTGATAAAAAACTTCACATTCCGCGATCGGGCTGTGAGTAAGTTTTCATATATTTACGAATTCAGCAATAATTCAAGTATAAATTAAGTTATAAAACTGGGTAGCGATGTAGGCTGCGATCGAGACCAATAGAAACTTTCTTGCATTTGTACCTAAATAATATTGCTGAAATCTTTGGCGAAAGCGAAGTATAAAATTTGCGATTTCATATATCGGTGGAGGCAAATGTTGCGCCCGCTACTGTTCCTGCATCTAAAAATTTAGCTTCCAGTTGAGTTGGGAAGCCAAACTTTTCTTTAATCTTCAGCACAAGAGGTGATTGACAAGCGCGCATTTTTATGAAGTTGTCGCGAATGCCTCCTATCGATCGGCGTAAGCCCCCATCCGTTCTTTGATAAACCGGATATAAAAATGCCTGAAAGTAGACTTAATCACCCGAGGCATACCAAAGTCGATCGGCATCATACTTTCCGGTAACTTCCAATCCAAAACCTTGAGAGTTTCCGGCTGCAAAAGCGGAAAATCAATCGCCTCTAAATTCGAGCAAAGTCCCAATCTCATCGCCGCAGCTACAGTCGGAACCGCCACCGGATCGACATTAATAATTTCAACTAAAGTTCTGTCCAAAGCAAAGACATCATCAGACGCGCCCAAAATTCCCAAAAACTTAGGTTCGCCGCCGCTTGGCCCGTTACCTTCGTGACCGATAATTCCATCCAAAATCGTCAAATTTGGGTTAATTGCACGGGCAGTTTCTACTAGCATTTCACCGAATCTGGCGCTATCTTTCCCGGCTTCCATGTGCCACCAAGCCTTCATTTTTCCGGGTACGCAGCCGAACAAATTTTTCACGCCCATTGTCACCGTTAATTGAACGTGAGATTTGAGTTTTGGCAAATTAATCACTACATCCGCTTCCATTGCTTCTTTGCAAATTCGGAGATGATTGAAATCTTCGCTGACAGTTTCGTAGCGTTTTCCTTGAAACTCCACTACTGGCAAATTCAGTTCTTCCAACAGCGGCAAATAACCGTTGGCTTTGGCTACACCCATCGCGCTGCCAAAAGCTGGACTATCGCCTAAAAATGGTTTCCCTCCCGCTTCAATGACCATTTTAGCCACGCAGTAAACCAATTCCGGGCGGGTGACGCATTCTTTTGTAGGGCGAGAACCTGTGAGGAGATTGGGTTTGAGTAAAACCCGATCGCCCGATTTCACAAAAGCCGAGATTCCGCCCCAGGGTGCGAGCAAACTTTCTAAAGATGCTTGCAAAATTTGGCGATCGTATGAATTAGCACGAATTAAACTAACAGCAGACATAATTTTTAATTATTTTCTAATGGGAATATGGCATTAGGAATAGGGAATTAGGAATAGGGGATTTTTCCCGGAACTTACGTACAACTTCTATATGTAGGGTGCGCACTGCGCACCTTACCGCTTGTCAACTATTACTAATCACCGATTACCAATTACCGATTACCGCTAACTAGCAACTCGGTTTAACTATCCATCGGCAATCTACCAGCAGCAGCCCGCTGCATGGTACTAACTCGCAGCGAGTTAGAAAATACTCCTTGACCTTGCAGTTCAGGGATAGCAGGTTTAACTTCAACTTTCACCAACCGGGCAGTGCAGATAAAAACCGTTTGATCGACTAAATGAAAAGTCAACCAAGGTTGATTTAACAAATGCAGCACTTCCTCTTGAAATTCTTGTGCAGGCATCGGGATAGTAAAGGTTTCCGTGTGACCTTCCACATAATGAAATGTCACTTGAGTTGTGTTCTCTTTATCTTGAGTTAATTTGCCAAAAGAACCGGCGCGCATAAATCTTGCTCCAAAATTTTAGACGATAAAACCATTCAGAATTAAAGGTAAAAAAATTGAATTCTGAATTCTTTAACTTTAACCTGTGACAGCGAGAAGGCAGAACTCAGAAGGCAGAAGGCAGAATTAGATCGAGTTCAGCCTTCTACTTTCTACTTGATACCTGCGAGATCCTAAACGTTAGCAGAAGATGCCGGCATCGCACTCATTTTCTCTAAATCTAGAACTTTTGCCAAGTCTTCTGCACTCATTAAACCCCTTTCTAACACAATTTGCCGCAAAGATTTGCCCGTTTCTAGAGATTCTTTAGCGACAGCGGCGGCGTTGAGATAGCCGATGTGAGTGTTGAGGGCGGTAACAAGGGCGAGACTGCCTTCTGCGTAAGCGAGACACCGATCGCCCTTAGCTTCTATTTTTTCGAGGCATTTGGTGCTCAGGGCGCTGATGGTATTGCCTAAAATTTCGATGCTGTGAATGAGATTGTAGGCGATTAGGGGCATCATCACGTTCAATTCTAATTGTCCTGCTTGGGCTGCAAGGGCGATCGCGCTATCGTAACCCATAACTTGAAAACAAACCATCGATGTCATTTCTGCCATCACAGGATTGTATTTTCCCGGCATAATTGACGAACCCGGTTGCACAGGAGGCAGTTGAATTTCTTTCAAACCCGTTTTCGGCCCGGAGTCCATCAAACGCAAGTCGTGGGACATTTTAACGCAATCTTGAGCCAGATTTCGCAGTGAACCAGACACATTTACAAACGGTGCCATACTCTGCATAGCAGCCATTAAATTTGGTGCTGGCTTCAGAGGTTTTTCGATCAATTTCGAGAGAATTTGAGCAACTTTTTCACAGTATTCAGGATGAGTATTTAAGCCAGTTCCCACCGCACTACCGCCCAATCCCAAGGATGTCAAATCCCCCGATGCAGTTTCAATGCGGATGCGATGTTCTCTGAGAATTTGCGCCCAAGCGCGGAAGGTTTCGCCGAGTCGAACCGGCACGGCATCTTGCATATGAGTGCGACCGGATTTAACAATATCTTGGAATTCTTCGGCTTTGTTGTCAAGGGCTGCGATCGCCTGCGACAAAGCCGGCAACAGCGTTTTTTCTAATGCCAAAAGTCCGCCGATCCGAATCGCAGTCGGAATCACATCATTTGTCGATTGCCCGTAGTTTACATGATCGTTAGGACTGACGCGCTTGTAGTTGCCTTTTTCATCGCCCATAATTTCCAAAGCGCGATTGGAAAGAACTTCATTAACGTTCATGTGGTGAGAAGTTCCGGCGCCGGCTTGGTAGACATCAACTACAAATTGATCGCGCAATTTGCCAGCTAGGATTTCATCGGCTGCTTGGACAATTGCTTGACTGATGTCTTGGGGAATGCAGCCGAGTTCGCCGTTGGCGATCGCGGTGGCTTTCTTAATTAAAACACAAGCATCGACGTAAGTTGATAAAGGCTTAATGCCGCTAATCGGGAAATTTTCAACTGCGCGCAGGGTTTGGATGCCATAATAGACATTAGATGGAATTTGTTTGTCTCCCATCGAATCGCTTTCGATGCGGTAGGTAATTGTTGGTTGTTCGCTCATCTTGCCTGGTTGGTGATGGTTGGTAATTCGCAATTTTTTTAACACTATTGATTGCTATTGCTGTACCGACCTTGCGGGAACAGTAAAGCACGAGTCACAATTGTAAATAATTATCTCACACTCCGAGTTAAATCTCAAAGCTGAAATCTTAAATTAAGATTATTTCCCTAAAATTGTGCAAAAATAGTTTTGTAATTCCGAGTTTTTCAGATCGCCTACTTATGTACTTTATTAGATAAAATTTGCGTGTTTAACAATAAATATTAAACCAGACTTCGGAATTTTGTTACAAAAATTCAAGTTATAAATTGCGGAAAGTTGTTATATTTGGTAGCACAAACAATTTAGCAGCAGGCGAATTGCCAAAAATTATGCCGCGTTACCAAACCCTAGATGATCTTACTACCCTCGAACAGGCACTCGAAGGAATAATTGTTGAAGATTTAAAAAAGCTGAATGCACTGCTGTCGGGCGATCGTAAATTAACCCGCAAAGCTGACCTGGTTGCTGGGATTAAAGAGCAAATGCAGGGACAAAAACTCAAGCAAGTTTGGGCGCAATTAGACGACCTGCAAAAAGCGGCCGTAGCAGAAGTCATACATGGGTCAGGTGGTGGCTATGATGCCGATGTATTTATGGCGAAGTACGGACAACAACCAAACTGGGGAATGAGCGATCGCTATGGATACAACCGAGAACCATCCATACTATGCTTGTTCTTCTACGGCACTGCGATACCCTACGATCTTGAAGAAAAATTGCTGAAGTTTGTGCCAAAACCTCAAGCAACTTCCTTAAATCTGGTTGGCGATGTACTGCCAGATAATTTTATAATTCGTGTAGAAAAACATAACTTTCGTACATCTCAAAGAGAGATATCCGAGTACGAACTTCCTTTGACAATTTGTGAAATGGAACGGGCAGCCCCAAAGGATTTGGAAGCAGTTTTGCGTCTGATTCAGTCGGGCAAAGTTGCCGTTAGCGAGAAAACCGCATTACCTGGTGCCGCAACTCTGAAAGCGATCGCCGCCGTATTGCAAGGGGGTGATTTTTATAACGACGAACAGCGCCAAGCTACCTTGGAAAAGGGCGATATATTCTACGAGGTTGGTAACATCAAATCCTTTGCTTGGGCCGCGATCGCCCAAGCGAGCAAATTCGCCGAACAATCGGGCAAAAAGCTAGTTTTGACCAAAGCGGGACAGAAAGCTTTGCAAGAATCACCTGCCAAAGGATTACAGACAGCATGGAAGCGCTGGTTAAAAACAAACACTTTTGATGAATTTCGCCGCATTGATGCCATTAAAGGACAAACAGGCAAGGGCGCGCGCGGCATGACAGCGGTGGCCGGGCGGAGAGAGGCGATCGCCTCAAGGCTAGCAGAATGTCCTGTCGGTAAATGGATTCTGTTTAGCGAATTTAGCAAGTATATGTTGGCAACGGGCAATCGGTTTGAAGTAACGCGCGATCCCGACAATCTCTATATTTCTGAATTTGGGTATGGTAACTTAGGATATTCCGGCAGTCACGATTGGCATATTCTGCAAGAAAGATATATGCGCTGCCTGTTGTTTGAGTATGTTGCTACCCTGGGAATAATTGATGTTGCCTATGCCGATCCGTCCCTCGTACCCAGCGATTTTGACGATCTTTGGGGAACGGACGATTTGAGATTTCTCAGCCGCTACGACGGTTTAATTTCTTTTCGCCTGACAGCTTTGGGGGCTTACTGTTTGGGATTGACTGACAATTACACCCCGCCAGCAATTGAGTTCCGTCAAACACTCCGCGTACTGCCCAATTTAGATATTGTTGTAGCAGGAGAAGGCTTCGCGATATCAGATGCGATCGTCCTCGATCTCTATGCTAAAAAAGTTTCAGATGTCGTCTGGCAACTCGATCGACAAAAGCTATTTACCGCCATTGAAGCCGGATACCCGCTAGCAGAATTTAAAGAAGTTTTAGAGACAAGAAGTATCGAACCGCTACCCGAAACCGTACAGCAATTTCTGACGGATATTACAGAACGAGCGAATAGTTTGCAAGATGCAGGAACTGTCAAGTTAATCGAATGTAAAAACGCCCATTTAGCATTGTTGATTGCCAATGATTCCCGTACCAAAAAATTCTGTCAGCTAGCGGGCGATCGCACTTTGGCAGTTCCATTATCCCAGGAAACTAAGTTTCGCAACGCCCTGCGGCAGATCGGCTACGTCTTACCCCAGCGGGATAAATAATACACCTGATACTATTAGTGTCAAAAATCACCCGAAAACCTTTTTATCTTTCGTTTATAGCTGAGTCCAGATCCCCCTAAATCCCCCTTAAAAAGGGGGACTTTGAGTATTTGTAGGGTGCGTCGCTGGCGATAAATCCTAAAAAAAGATCGACAATCTCAATCGCGACGCACCTTATAACATGGACTGGAGCAAATCAACCAAACTTTTCTGTTCTAACAAACTTATTCCGTCTTCCTTCTTCCTTCTTCCCTCTTCCGTCTTCCTTTTTCCCTCTTCCGTCTTCCGTCTTCCTTCTTCCTTCTTCCTTCTTCCTTCTTCCTTCTTCCTTCTTACTATGAATTATGTTCCCGAAAATGCTTTGATCGTGCAAAGCGATCGATCGATCTTACTAGAAGTTCACGCCCCCACAGCACAACAGGCGCGAGAAGCGATCGCCCCCTTTGCCGAATTAATCAAAAGTCCCGAACACATCCACACCTATCGCATCACGCCCCTCAGCGTGTGGAATGCACGGGCGGCGGGAATGCCAGTTGAAGACGCGATCGCAGCTTTGCGAAAGTATGCCAAATATGACATTCCTGAATCGGTAGCGCAGGAAATCGAACTGCTTGGTACGCGCTACGGATTGACGGTAATTGAAAGGATTGATGCGGAAAATCCCGATTTACAACTGCGGATTGCCGATCGCCCGCTGACGGAGTTGCTAGTGCGGGACGATCGCGTAAAACCGCTGTTAGGTAAGCGGATTTCGGATCTTTGCTTTCAAGTCGATGCCGGGAATCGCGGCGTACTCAAGCAAGCTTTACTAGCGGTGGGCTATCCGGCAGAAGATTTGGCTGGATATGTCGAAGGTGCCGAGTTAGCAATTGCGTTGCGCGATCGTACTTTAGCGGACTTGCCCTTTAAGTTGCGTGCTTATCAACTAGAAGCAGCAGAGGCATTCTATCAGGACGGGGAGGTAAAAGGTGGAAGTGGCACGATCGTCCTACCGTGCGGGGCTGGTAAAACCATAGTCGGGATGTTAGCGATGAGTTTGGTAAAGCAAAAGACACTCATCCTCACCAGCAGTTTGACTTCGGTGCACCAGTGGCGCAGGGAAATATTAGACAAGACGAGTTTAACTGAAGATGCGATCGCTGAGTACAGCAGTGTCACCAAACAGACGGCTGCTGTCACCCTATCGACTTACCAAATGCTAAGTTATCGATCGAATAAAGATGATGAATTCCCGCATTTCGAGTTGTTTAATGCGGAATCGTGGGGACTGATTATTTATGATGAAGTCCATCTATTACCTGCACCGATATTTCGGATCACCGCTGAATTACAAGCACGACGCAGGTTAGGTTTAACTGCGACATTGATTCGCGAAGACGGGAAAGAAGGCGATGTATTCACGTTGATTGGGCCCAAACGCTATGACGTACCTTGGCGCGAATTGGAAGGACAGGGATTTATTGCCACTGCGAATTGTACGGAAATCCGCGTCGCCCAAAATGAGGCGGAAAAAATGGAATATGCCCTAGCGCCCCGCCGCAGCCAGTTTCGCATTGCTGCTGAAAATCCGGGTAAGTTGGATGTGGTGCAAAGTTTGTTGCAAAAGGAAGCGGGACATCGTATTTTAATTATTGGTGAGTATCTCGAACAGTTGGATGCGATCGCCAAAATTACCGAATTGCCTCTGATTACGGGGAAGACAAAACAGGCAGATCGCGATCGGCTGTACGAAGCATTCCGTCACAAAGAGATTCCCGGATTAATTCTATCTCGCGTGGGCAACTTTGCCGTCGATTTACCCGATGCCGATGTGTTGATTCAGGTATCAGGAAAGTATGGTTCTCGCCAAGAAGAAGCGCAGCGCCTCGGACGAATTCTCCGCCCCAAACCAGACGGACACAATGCCAGCTTTTATACATTAGTCTCGCTACAAACTTGCGAGGAAGATTTTGCCCGACACCGCCAACTATTCCTCACCGAACAGGGCTACAACTATCGCATAGAAGTTCAAAAAGATGTTTAGTCAGCGATCGATAAATTCTTGGTAAAACTGCTCGTGCAAACCTAAGAAATTATCCATCCCCTCCTTTGTCAGATACCCGCTCTTCTTACCAGTGTGCGGGTTTTCTACATAGCTATAAATTACTTTTGAAACATTAGGATTCTCGCGCCAACTAATGTTGAACGCTGCATACTTTGGGAAAAAGGTCATTTCTGCATAAGCATCTATGTGGTCATGTATCCACCATGCCAATGCTGTCCAATCTTGAGTGCGTTCGTAGTAAGGGATGAATGATGTAACAATAATACATACTGTTGCTCCCATATACCCCTCTGAATCTTTTACGTCCCAGATATGTTCTGCATAGTTGGCCTCATTACTGGCACAGTTGTACTGATTTTTATTCTCTGCTCCTTTGGCGTTCACCGCACAAGAACGATAGGCTGAACGGATACTAATCCGACCAAGGGCATCTTGAATTGGTTCAAGCACCCTCTCACACAAATTCTTTCCTGCTGCGATCGCCAAGTCAGGATCGCTAGGAATGTTAGGGATACCTTCAATTTGAGAGATTTCTGAATAAAGAAACTCACGCATGAAAAAACTCTTAGAGAGTTGAACCCGTCCTAGGTCTTCCAAAGCTTTAACAGTTTGTGGCTTTCTCATAGAATGAACTAAAGCAATTAGAGGTGAATAGCTTAATATTAAACACTGGCAGATAATTTAGAAGCATTGTTGCAGCCAAAAGCAACGTTCCGGTTGAGTGGCTACAAATAACTTTTGCATCACCACCAATATCTTTCGGTAGTCCGCTCCAACCGGGTTGTTAGAGCGCGGCGATCGCCACTTGACGCTGTTATTGTCCGCGTCCCGGTTTGCAATCTGCAAAACCTAATGCCTCTGTGTCAAGGAAACTAGCGATCGCCATCTCAATGACTGCTTCGATTGGATATTCCATTTCAGCAGCACGAGCAATTAGGGCAGCACGAATTCGTTCAGGAAAACGTCCTAAAATAACTTCGGCATCAGCGAGGGAAAGTTGCTCTTGAAGTTTGGCTTGCATGGCATTTACATCTCAGTTGGAATTTGGACGTTGTAAGGGGGTTCAGCAGCTCTTAGAATGATGGCTTCTAGCTCCAATAGTAACGCAGGGTTCTGCCAGTGAGAAATTGTCTGTACTGCAATCCGTATGTCTTGATCGCTATATTTATCGAGCCATGCCCACAAAAAAGCTTTGTGCCCACCACTGAAGCGACCTCGTAAGCTCTTGGTTTTACCGATGTAGAGCAATCCATCAGTTCTGTGCCCGATCACATAAATGCCAGGACGCGCAGGAATGCTCTCAAACCCACGGGTCAAGGGTTGACATTGCTCAAAAGGAATGAAAGCAATCGCGTCTAGAATTCTTCGTGCTTGGATTTGTAGGTCAGAATCATTCGTTGGCATGAAGGCAAGAAGGCTAATTGCACAGAAATCATAATCCCACAAATTCTGTTACAACCATCATCAACTAGGGATGGTTTCCTGCGCGATCGCACAGAGAAGGCGATCGATCCCGAGCTGATTTGAGCCTGGGCCGTGCTTGTATTTTTCTAGGATATGGGAAAGAGGCGATCGAGCGAATTTTACCTGCCGGTAAAAAATGTAACGTTATTTTCGTAAAAAACCCGGTTTCTGCGTCCAGGAGTATCAATGATGAAATTAAATCTAAAAAGCAACAAGTGCAGAATATCTGGCAACCATCCGAATTATACCTCCTAACATCCTGCTACACTATTAATAGTGGTAGTGCAGACAACATTATCAAGCTTTGGAATCTGAAAACCGGACAGGTAATTCGCACTCTTACAGGGCATTCAGACTATGTTAAGTCTGTCGCCATCAGCCCGGATGGACAAATTCTTGCTAGTGGTAGTGGAGACAACACTATCAAACTGTGGAATCTAAAAAATGGACACACACTTTTCACTCTCACAGGGCATTCAGCCATTAATTCGGTCTGTTTTAGCCCAGATGGAAACACTCTGGTTAGTGGCAGTAATGATGGCAGTATCAAGATTTGGCGGTGTGATGGGTGAAGTAACAGGGAAAAATGAAAATTATGGCGCGATTTGCAAACATGGAACTACAAAACTTGACTGCGCGAGAAATAAACCGACAAACACTTAAGGAAAGTAATTGAAATGTCAGAAACAATTAATTTTGAGCAAGCAGTGTTAGAGAATCTGCGACAGTTGCCAAGGGAAAAACAACAAGAAGTGCTCGATTTTGCACAATTCCTCGTGCAAAAAGCGGAACAGAAAAAGCAGTTACCCAGCGAAATTTCTGAGTCTAACAGTTCGTCAACAACCGCACCTACTCTCAAGCTATCACTTAGAGAAATTGCTAGCCTGCCAATAGCAGAACGTCATAAAATACTAGCACCATTTATACCTGCTACAGCCGAAGATTTTTTGACATATCCTGAATTAACCGAGTTTTCGGTACTCGATGGCGAAGACTGGGAGACTGAGTATGACTGCTAACCCAAAACGAGGAGAGGTTTGGCTGGTACAACTCGATCCAACCCGAGGACAAGAAATTCAGAAAACACGTCCTGCGGTTGTGATTAGTTCGGAAATGTTTAGTTCTATGCCCATGCGGATTATAATTCCTGTGGCTACATGGCAACCTAAATTTCAAAATCGCCCTTTCATGATTCTGATTCAGCGAACTGAAGAAAACTGTTTAGACGCAGACTCAGCAGGCAATGTTTTGCAAGTTCGGAGTGTAACTACTGAGCGATTTGTCAGATGTATCGGAAAAGTTTCTGAAACGGTTGTGCAAGAATTAGTAATAGGTTTAATTCTCTGTGTTGATTATCGTCCATAAAATCACGAAGGTCGATCGCCAGAACTAGCTTTCTGAACATACAGCATATTCCAGGTTCATGAAGTACACTATAAAGCTATATTGTGTGGTACGTGTTATGTAGGGTGCGTCGCTGTTCTATGCTTCAATGCAACTTGCAGATTGACGGGTGGCGACTCACCTTACTTACTACAAAATTGTGTGTGCCGCATATACATGGAATATGCTGTAAAACACACAAGAGGGTAGTCAATAGGTTGGGTTGCACTGGATTCAGGTCAACAGTGGCAAACCATCATCTAGTGGCGTTTCCTCCCTCAACCCAAACCTAACAAACTTACCCAACTATCAGCCCGCTTCCAGCTTCAAAATTTACTATCCCGCAGGATGTTGATTTATTCCCACGGATCTGATTTCTTTGTGACACAATAGATTTTAGTATCAATCTATGTGAGGATTTTTCATGGCTCGTTTTAATCAAATCCTTGTCCTTAGCGCCATCAGCCTTATAGCTTTGGCTGGTTGCGACAGCGCTAAGGAAGCTTCCACTCCGCCAACTTCACCCGCCCCGGTTCCTGCTGCTACTGCTGTAAAAACTGAGCAAGCAGCATCGCAAGGAAACTATGCAGAATTGAGTGGTGTGGTTTCCAGTACCAAAGCAGCAGTTCAGGCTGGAAACTTTGCCAAAGCCAAAACCGAATTTGACAAATTTGAGAATGCCTGGAAGAAAGTAGAAGACGGTATCAAAGCTAAAGCTCCTAAAAGCTACGATGCAGTTGAGGATACCACAGAAAAAGTGATGACTGAACTCAAAAAGTCTCCGCCCAGTAAAGACCAAGTGCTGGCTCAATTGCAGTCGCTGGAAAAGACTATCAGTAGCATTCCTAAGTCCTAAATTTCAGTGGTGAGTGCTTGATTCTACAGTCTGAGACGCAGAAACCGAGTTTTTTAACTCCGGTAATTGGTTCAAACCTTGAATAAAAGTTAAAATATCCGGTTTCTGTGCGTCGGAGTGCGTAAGTCCTGTGAGAGTTATGCGATCGCAATTACTCAGAAACAAGCACTCAACGCTCGCTCCTTATATAACCTCAGTATTCCCAAACTTTCAACCACTATGAAGAGAGCATTTCGCAAGTACCACCGCATTCTAGGCCTGATTGTTGCTTTGCCGATCGCGCTGACTGTCTTGACTGGAATGGTGATAACAATTGTCCGAGAGTGGCCGCTCGGTATAGAAATTTCATCGAGATTCTTGTTGAAAATTCATACAGGTGAAATCTTTCACCTGCAAGCAATTTACCCAATTTTAAACGGCTTGGGAATGATTGGCTTGCTAGTGACCGGTTTAAGTATGTCGGGTGTGTTTGGCCGGAAAAAGCAGCCGAGTTCCAATGATTAAAATCAAATAGGTGAGGAACTTTGTACAATGTGTTGATTATCGTCCATAAAATTAGGAATGTCGATCGCCCCAACTAGCTTTCTGAGCATATTAGCATATTTTTAACGAATTAACTGGCTTTTTATGGTTGTTTTTCAGTCGCTGTCTCGTAGACTTTCCAGGGTTGCTTTAACATATCACCTGGTTCAACCTCTAATTCGCTGGTTGAAAGTGAAACTCGACCTCTTTCAATGTCCATCGATACAATCATAGCCCTAACCCAATCGCCATGCTTAAAGACTAAATCTAGTTGCTCAACGGGCATTTGAGAAATTGCAAAAGTACGTAGTAGGGCATTAACTCCTCCAATATCCACGATCAGACCGTAAGGTTTAATTCTTTTTACAGTCCCATCAACAATTTGCCCAACTCTCAGCATTTTGAGCCTAGTCGTTGTGAGAATGTGGCGACATTCTTTTTCTTGTTGGCTAAACGATCGCATTTTGTCTAATTCATACTCTCTATTTAACGCAACCCTACGTCCTTCATACCAATCTGAGTCTATCTCACCCAACGCAATATCTACAGGCAGAGTTCGGTATAGGCTTAGCAGTGCTATTATGCTAGGCGTTCGATTGTTAACAGGAATAACTGCAATTAGTACATCTCGTAAGACAATTAACCATTGCTGTTCGGGTGTTAGTTGCTTCCACGATGCTCGCTCCTCTGGGTCTTCACTCTGCTCTATTTTTCCGTCGTATGCTCTCAACTTACTCATTAATAAACGTTTCTGCCAATTCTGACCGGGAATAGTTGGCGACTTGAGTAAAGCGCCCCAATTGATGTTGCTTAAATTATCAATGAATGACCAGTCTGATGGACGATACTCATGCTTCACAAATTCAGTAATTCCGTCATGGAAAGCTTTGAGTAATTCATCAAGTTTAGTTGCAGTAGTGATATGTATTGTTTCATATTCATACTTTTGCTGGTCTATCGTAAACCATAGGATGTCATTGCTTGCTCTCTCGACGATTAATTCTATAAAGTAGCCACCCTCGTAAAATTTCGTTGATGCTGGCAATTGGGAGTCCCGAATTTGACCCAACCAAATGTAGAGTGTTTCGTAAAAATCGAATAGAACAGATGTATGAATTATGATACAAAGATCGCTCAACTCAAGCTGTATCAAAATTGTCGATCGGTCAATTGGTTGTGTCAGACTAATTTTCATTGAACTAGAACAAGATTTTGCGATAGGTTACGAACAGAAGTAAAGCTAATGAGTGTACATTTTCCCGATCGTGTCGTAAAGTGGGATTCTGCCTACTCAATGCTTTGCAATAAATTTATTATACCGATCGCCCTCAACTCCCCAACTCCCCTCAACTCCCCCCTCCCGTCCCCCAACCCCCCAACAATACTTAATAAAAACTTTATAAAACTTACCATGTTCGCATAGATTAGAGTTATCCTAGAAAATCCAGCAATCCTGCAAAGCGTCAACCTTCTCGTCACTTATCCAGTGGTTCGATGACTCAAACCCAAAGCACTAAAACCCCCACCCCAACTGCAATTTATTCCTTGACAATTGCTCCCGCCTGTGTATTGCGGGGTCGATCGGCGATCGCACAAGCCGGAGATGCGATCGCCCGTTTCGGAAAGCGGCCGCTAATCGTCGGCGGCAGCAACTCCCTCGCCGCCGCCCAACCCTACCTGCAACCAATCCTCGAACAGCAGCAGTTAAAATCCGCCGAAACAGCCTACGGCAAGGATTGCAGCGAAACCAGCCTCGAAACCCTCCGCGCAGCAGCCCAAACCCATCAAGCGGACTTCATCATCGGAGTCGGTGGCGGCAAAGCCTTAGACGCAGCCAAACTCGTCGCCCATCAGTGCAAAATCCCGATCGTCACCATACCCACATCAGCAGCCACCTGTGCCGCTTGGACAGCCCTTTCTAACATTTATTCAGAACAAGGTGCATTCCAATACGATGTCACATTAGCCAGATGTCCCGACTTATTAATACTCGACTACGGCTTAATTCAAACCGCACCGCAGCGGACATTAGTAGCAGGAATTGGAGATGCGATCGCCAAATGGTACGAAGCATCAGTCAGCAGCGGACACTCCGAACAAACTCTGATAATTTCGGCCGTTCAACAAGCTAGAATACTGCGCGATATATTATTCCAAAAATCAGCCGCCGCCCTCAAAGAACCCGGTAGCGAAACCTGGCAAGAAGTCACAGATGCAGCCGTATTGCTAGCAGGAGTAATCGGCGGAATTGGCGGTGCCCAATGCCGCACCGTCGCCGCCCACGCCGTCCACAACGGCCTAACTCATCTATTAGCAAGTCACGGCACATTGCACGGCGAAAAAGTCGCCTACGGCATTTTAGTACAACTGCGACTAGAAGAAATGCTGCAAAACAATCAACTCGCCGCTAGCGCCAGACAGCAACTCCTAAAATTCTACGCCGAGATTGGATTGCCCCAAACTTTAGACAACCTAGGACTCGGAGACATTACCATCACAGAATTGCAGCGCGCCGCCGACATAGCCTGCAATCCCAATTCCGACATCCACCGACTGCCTTTTAAAGTTGTTCCCCAACAATTAATGGCAGCGATGGTTTCTACCACCGCACCTGTGGGAGAATTAAAGATTAAGAATTAAAACAGTTTGTAGTAAGGACTAAAGTCCTGAAAAGGCTGTGCTAGCAAGGACGAAAGTCCTTACTACAAACCAGGAAAACTGACAACTGACAAAAAATAAATGACCTTGGATTGGATTACCCCTGCTGACAGGTTGCAAAAACTACCGCCCTACGTATTTGCCCGTCTCGACGAACTCAAAGCCCGCGCCCGCGAACAAGGACTCGATTTAATAGACTTAGGAATGGGAAACCCCGACGGTGCCACTCCTCAACCAGTAGTAGAAGCCGCCGTCGCAGCCATCCAAAATCCTGCAAATCACGGCTATCCACCCTTTGAAGGAACTGCCAGTTTCCGCCGTACTATTACTAAATGGTACAGCCGCCGCTACAACGTTGAACTCGATCCAGAAAGCGAAGCATTGCCTTTGTTGGGTTCAAAAGAAGGTTTAGCACATTTTGCGATCGCCTATATCAATCCAGGGGACGTAATATTAGTACCGAGTCCCGCTTATCCCGTATTATTTCGCGGCCCAATAATCGCCGGTGCAAAAGTTCACAACATCATCCTCAAACCAGAAAACGACTGGGTAATTGACTTAGCCGACATTCCCGACAGCGTAGCCGAACAAGCCAAAATACTCTATTTCAATTATCCCAGCAATCCGACTGGAGCGACTGCACCCCGCGAATTTTACAAAGATATTGTTGCTTTCGCACACAAGCATCAAATCTTGCTGGTTCACGACTTGTGTTATGCGGAATTAGCCTTTGACGGCTATCAACCGACAAGTTTATTAGAAATTCCCGGCGGTAAAGAAATCGGTGTTGAATTTCACACGATGTCCAAAACCTACAATATGGCCGGCTGGCGCGTCGGTTTTGTAGTAGGAAACAGCAAAATTATCCAAGGTTTGCGGACATTAAAAACTAACCTAGATTACGGTATATTTTCCGCATTGCAAACAGCAGCAGAAACAGCACTGCAATTGCCCGACAGTTACTTGCACGAAGTGCAGAATCGTTACAGGACTCGCCGGGATTTCATGGTGGAAGGATTGGCAGAGTTAGGGTGGAATATTCCTAAACCTCTGGCTGCAATGTATCTTTGGGTTCCCTGCACTCCGGGCATGAGTTCGACTGATTTTGCTTTGAATGTTTTGCAGCAAACTGGTGTTGTTGTGACTCCTGGCAATGCTTTCGGCCCTGGTGGCGAAGGATATGTGAGGATTAGTTTAATTGCAGATTGCGATCGACTGGGAGAAGCATTGCGGCGTTTGAAACAAGCTAATATTCGATATTAGTTATTGGGAATGGGGAATTGGGCATGGGGCATGGGGTATGGGGCATTTAATTTCAAGTACAATCTTGACGCAATTGACTAATTAATTAAATTCAACCTATCCTCATAACCCAGCATTATCTTCTGCAAGGTGTTCTGCAACTTCTGAAATTCTGAATCATTTACAGAAAAAGCAATTTTTGCCTCATCAGAATCTGTATGAGCGTTGGGTCTTGAAGGATCGAAACGAACAATTAATTGAGCGCGCTTTAAAGTAACTTCTTTAATTCCTCCATATTCTCCCCAACCCTCATCGTCTATCTCCCAGTAAACACTCCCTACGTTGGGAAGAGCATCTTCTTTATGAAATTCATGTCTTTGCATAACAAAATAATGTTCGTTATCCTCCCCGGACGAAAAACCAATATAAAATAACTCTTCTTCAATTCCCACAAGTTTTGCACAAAGTTCAAACACCATCATAAACTTACTCTACTTGTTTTGGTGAGCTATTTTAACCGGAACTTCCCCTTCTACGCTCTTAACTTTTCTCTGAAACCATTTATAGCGGTTCTCAAGAAAGTGAAGTAAGTAGGCTGCGTCCCATGCCCTATTGGTATCAACTTAACATCAAACCGATAGTCCGGCAGGGGTTTAAACCCCTGCCTCAAAGCTAAAGTCCTCTCAAAGAGGACTGAAGAACTCATTAGTCCTCTTTGAGAGGACTTTAGCTATTAGACAGGGAATTCATTCCCTGGCGGACTGACGGGTGGGCGGGAGGACTGGTGGACCAAAAGCTTAAGTTGACACGAATGCCCATGCCCCATGCCCTATCCCAATTCCCAATAACTACGCTTTTTTTATTTCATTAGTAATCCAATCAAAAGTTTCCATAACTTGCTTCAGTGCAGATTCATCTTGCAAAGTAAACAAAGCCAGACTCGGCGACCTTCTCTCGCCCGGTTCTATAGGCAGCGACAGACCGATCGAACTCAGCTTGCTTCTCAATTCCAGCCAATTTTGTTCCGCATTAAACGGCGGCCCGGAACCGTAATTGTTAGCAGAAATCTCCATTCTGCCAGCAATATCTACAGTGAATAACTGATAGGGTTTTCTTCCCTTTTGAGGCAATTGGGCGGCGAAACCGCCGTAGGCATCCCCCGTTCCCCAGTGGATTTGAACTTCGGGTTCTTGACTTTTTGCCCAAAGGTAAATTGCTCTTGCCATTTGCGCCTCGTCCGCGCCCCGTCTAGCTTTGATTTCCGCAAAAAATGAAGATTCATCCCAGCGCCTTCTTTCGCGCGTTGCGCTGGATTTTTTCTGCTGTGCTTCGGCTGTCTGACCGATCACTCTGGGAACCAGCGTTTTCAAACCGTCTTCACTTACATACTGCTTAATTTCCAAGGCCAAAACTTCAACCGGGTCCATTTGTTCGTTGAGAAATTCCACAACTCGGCGCATTTCAGCGGAAATCTCGTCAGCTACAAACACTAAGCGAACTTTACCCGCTTGCAAATTAGTTTTAACCTTCAGCCAAAATCGGTCTTCATTAGCATCCGCACCGAGAAACTCTTCAAAAATCTGTTCGGGATCGCGACCCCGATCGCGACAATTAGCTTCAAACAGAGCAATAATCGAATCTATCGGCCAGTAAAACAACGCATTAGCAGCATAGTCGATCGACTGACCCACAACTTTTTGTCGGAGCTCGGCATTAGGAGTTCGCCGGACATCCACCAAAGTAGGAACTGCATTTTGGTCGAGAAACAAATGATCCAGCGACCACTGCACCGCTGTTTCCTCATCGCTGGCCACTGCTGCTTCCCGCGAAATTAACAGCCACCTGCGCGCCGTCGCCCGATCGATTTGGTCTCCCGCGATCAAATTCGGATAAGTTACTAGCAAGTCTTGTAACTGGTCTTCCGAGTCGTAGGGCTGTTCCATCATTTCTACCAGCCTGTCGTCGTCCTGAATCAGATAAATACCTCCAGCCATGCAAGCCCACCTACTTAATTTTAGATTTTAGATTTTAGTCATTAGTCATTAGTCATTAGTCATCAGTCATGAGATTTTAGTCAGTAGTCAGTAATCAGTAGTCATTAGTCCGCAGCCAATTAGTTCTCAACGGGGAAGACCTTAGTCAGAATTCAAGAAAAATTTTGAATTATCCAATTTCAATTTTTTGTCAATTATACAAAAAACTGCCTTAAACCACCCATAGATGACTGATGACCAATGACCAATGACTGATGACCAATGACTAATGACTAATAACTAATGACTAATCACTAATCACTAATACAACCAGTAAATACTCGCTGTGCCGGCCCGGTCATGTAAATCCGTCCAGAAACTTCTGCCCATTCGATTTCCAAAACGCCGCCGGGGAGTTCAACCGCAGTTGCCCGATCGCACTTCCCTACCAACACCCCAGCTACCACAGCAGCACAAGCACCAGTCCCACAAGCTAGAGTAACACCTGCGCCTCTTTCCCACACCCGCATTTTTACATAGTCCGAACGTACCACTTGAATAAATTCGGTATTGGTACGCTGCGGGAAGGCTTGGTTGTGTTCGAATTGAGGCCCGACAGTTTCTAAAGCAACAGCCGAAACATCCTCTACAAAAGTAATGCAGTGAGGATTGCCCATGCTGACGCAGGTAACAGACCAAGATTTACCCGCTACCTCGATCGGCACATCAATAACTTTGGCATCCGGTGCGGCCAAAGTTGTCGGAATTTCCGCAGCCAGCAGCCGGGGAACTCCCATATCCACCTTAACCTGACCGTCCGATCGCAATTCCGGGCTAATGACACCCGCCAGAGTGTGGATGCGGTACTGAGTTTTCGCCTCTGACGCTTCCAAATCGGCGATAAACTTAGCCAAACAGCGAATCCCGTTGCCGCACATTTCCGGTTCCGAACCGTCGGAGTTAAAAATCCGCATCGTATAGTCAGTGCCGTTTTGCCCTGGAAGAGCAAAAATCACGCCGTCTGCGCCAATGCCAAAATGTCGATCGCACAACTCCACAGCTTGTTCTGGTGTAATCGCCGGTTCTGACGAGTGGCGGTTGTCAATCAGAATAAAATCATTTCCCAGTCCGTGATACTTCGCAAACTCGATCGGCATAAAAACAAACCCCTTTTGGTAAAAACTGATTAGTTGATAGACTTCTAATGTCCTTTGTCATTTCTCCTGTGCGATTTGTCATTTGCGTCCCTCCGCATCTCCTGAGTCCTCAGTCTGCGACTATGACTAATGACTAATGACTAATGACTAACGATCAAATTACCCATTTCCCAGTATGTCTGAATTTGAGACCGGATTGCCCAGCGTTCGCCTAATACAAAGCTACATCAAAGACAAACAACAGATAGAACTAAAACTCGTTACAGGCGATTTGCTAGTTGGCAGAATTTTTTGGCAGGATCATAGCTGCATTTGCCTCCTCGATGCCTCAGAAAAACAAATTCTGGTTTCGCGACAAGCAATTGCTTACATCAAAATCAACGGGTGAGGAGAGTGGGCATGGGGCATGAGGCATGGGGCATGGGGCATGGGGCATGGGGCATGGGGCATGGGGCATGGGGCATTGTTAGCTGTTGACTGTTAACTAATGACTAATATCAAATCCGTTAGCATCGGAATGATATAAACGGAGGACACGGCACTGCCGTGTCCCTACAATCGATCGCGGTAGGGAAACGGCACTGCCGTGTCCTCTATATCATTCCGGCGCAGCCGGAATTGAGATAATGCCCAATGCCAACTGCCAACTGCCAACTGCCAACTGCCAACTGACTAATCGCTAAACAGCTTTTCGCTGACTTGGGCGGTGACAAAAGGCAGCTTTAAAGCAGATTGCGGCACCGGCGGCGAGGCCGTCCGCTGCATCAAGCCGAGCTCGTAGAAGCCGCCGCACAGCAGCAAACGATCGCCCTCTTGCAAATTGGTAGTTCCGTCCGGCCAGCGAGTAAATTTCCCTTCCCGGCGGATCGCCCGCACCTGCACCCCGTACTGACTCAGCACATCTACCTCTGACAGTTTTTTGCCCGCCCAAGGGCTGTTTGCTGGCAGCCTCAGCCACTGGCAAGAACTGTCGCCCTGCGGCACTGCAACTTCCCCCTTCGCCAGCAACTCAAAACTGATGAGTTCTTCCGGTTCTCCCACTACAAAAAGTCGATCGCCCGACTGCAAAGCAGTCTTGCCGTTGGGATAATCAATTTCCTCCCCATTCTTGCGGACGATCGCCATCACGCTGACCCCTGTCAACTGTCGCAAGTTAGTTTCTTCCAGAGTCATTCCGGCGATGGGAGAACCCAACGGCAAACTGTACCACTCGCTGTTCATATCTCGAACCGCCACTTTCAAATCCCGCGAAACCGCCAAAGGTTCGCGCGGCGGCCGCAATTCCAGATAGCGGCTGCTGCGAATTTGCTGCACTTCCCGCCCGATCGCCATTGCCGAGATCCCCATGCCAGCCAGCAAGTGGGCAGACAGTTCTAAACTGGCTTCAAACTCCGGCTGCACGACTTCCCAGGCCCCCAGTTGATAAAGCAGTTCGATGTCTTTATCTTGATTGGCCCGCACCACAATATCCAAATCCGGGACTAATTCTAAAGCCCGCTTCAGACACAAGCGAGTGCTCATGGGATCGGGAAGGGCGATCGCCATTGCTTTTGCCCGTTCCACCCGGGCGGCTTCCAATACGTGCAAGCTGGCAGCATTCCCGTAAATGTAAGGAATTCCTTGCATTCTGCACTCTTGAATTCTACTTTCTGACTCGTCGATCACCACAACTGAACAGTTGCGGCTTTGCAGCATTTTGACTAAAATTCTGCCGACTCGCCCGTAGCCGCAAACCACAACATAATTTTGTTCCGGTAAAGTTTCAGCTATTGCCACAGGTTGAGATGTTTCGTCAAAATAGCGCTGCAAAGGCCCGAAAGTTTCCGCCCATTTCAATAACTGCGGCACGCTTCTCAATACAAACGGAGTCAGCACGAGGGTGACGGCTGTCGTTCCTAAAATTAACAGGTAAACGTTCCGCGAAACCAGCCCCATAGCTTGGCCGGAACTAGCGAGTACAAAGGAGAATTCTCCTATTTGAGCTAAGCCCAAACCTGCGATCAATGCTGTTTTTAGCGGATAGCCAAATAATCGGACGATCGGCGTTATAATCAAGAATTTGCCGACAAATACTATAAATACCAGTCCCAGAATTACTTCTAGATGGTTCCAGAGAAACACTGGGTCGATTAACATTCCGATGGTGACAAAAAATAAGGATGCAAAAATATCTCGCAAAGGCTCGACATAAGTTAGAGTTTGGTCGGCATATTCCACCTCCGAAATCATTAAACCCGCCACAAATGCGCCCATCTCGATCGAAAAACCCAAATATTCTGTCAGCAGTGCAATTCCTAAAGCCAAAACCACAACTCCCAGCAAAAACAGTTCCCGACTTTCTGTTTTTGCGAGGTAGCGCAGCAACTGCGGTACCATCCAAATGCCCGCGACTACAGCACCGGCAGCAAATAACCCGATCCGCAGCAGGGCCCACGCTACCGTCATGCCGATCGCTTCTGCTGGCTGGTTGAGGGCCGGCAAAACTGCTAGCATTAGCCCCAAGGCCAAATCTTGAACTACTAATATTCCCAGCATGACTTGACCGTGGGAAGTACCGCCTTCATTGCGTTCCATCAAGCACTTCAGTACAACTGCTGTCGAGGAAAGCGACAGAATTGCTCCTAAAAACACGCCTTGGGCGGGCGATTCTACCCAGCCTACAGCCAAGGAAATTGCAGTAGTAATCGCGATCGTCAGCACAATTTGCAAGCCCCCCCCGCCCAAACTAATGGCTTTAACTTTCTGAAGTTCGGCGAAAGAAAATTCTACTCCCAAGGCAAATAACAGAAAGGCAACCCCGAATTCAGCCAGGGTGTCTACCTGAATTAATTCTTTAATCAACCCCAAACCAGCCGGCCCAACTACGATCCCTCCGAGGAGATATCCGAGAATTACTGGCTGTCGCAACAGCGATGCAAAGAGTCCTCCTGCTGCGGCAGCAGCGAGAACTAGAACTAAGTCAACGATCAGTCGGAAGTCTTCTTGCACAACTTTATGAAAAAAGTATAAAGTTATATTATAGTCTCTAATGTGTTGACTATGTTTGGCGCGTTGACTATAGTTGAGGAACAAGCGCAAGTGCCACTCTTGAACAAGGTATATTCTCATGACAAAGAGTTCAACTCCTCACAAAAAGCTTAACCTCTTGCAAGTTTATCGAGGGATTGGGGCTGTATTGGTGGTAATGTTTCACCTCAACCAGATGAGCGCGGAAAGATTAAATCAAGTTACTTTTTTTAATCTATTTCAGGCTGGGTGGAGCGGTGTTGATTACTTTTTTGTATTGAGCGGTTTTATCATGGTGTACGTTCACCGATCGGCGATCGGTAAAAAAGACCAGTTAAAATCATTTTTAGTCAAGCGCACCGTCAGAATTTACCCCATTTATTGGATAATTACTCTCACAGTTTTAGCCTTCTTTCTAGTAGTCCCCGGTTTTGCCAATAATAAAGATTTAAGTATTCAGCACATATTTTTATCTCTGCTTCTGCTACCTCAGAATGATAAACCAATCTTAGATGTCGGCTGGACTTTGATTTACGAACTGTTTTTTTATCTGCTGTTCAGTATAGCTATCTGGTTCAAACCAAAGTATTCTGTGCCCATACTTTCGACTTGGCTATTTCTGACGGTGCTCCATTATTTAAAAATAGTAGATTTTGGTCGCGACGGTTTTTTGCTAAATATAGTATTTGGCAACATGAATCTAGAATTTGTCTTAGGCTGCTTGGCTGGCTATACAGTGATTAAATTTGGCAGTAAAATTAGCAAAAATCGCTGGATTTTGTTTGGGGTAGCAAATTTAGGATATCTAGCTTTATTAATATTTGCGGCGGCGAACAACATAGAAATAGAGAGAATCAGCACTTTTGGAGTCCTGGCGGCTTTGTTAATCGTAGGTTCGGCATCGATCGACCTTAACGATTCTCCAAAAGTTCCTAAATTTTTGACGTACTTGGGAGATGCCTCTTACTCAATATTTTTAATCCACAGCCCGATCGTATCAGCAATTACCAAAGTGCTGCAAAAGGCAAATTTAGGAAAATATTATGATGGATTTTTTGCCCCCGCGTTGGTAGCACTGATAACTGTAATTGCTGGCTGCATCTTTTACTCTTTAATCGAAAAACCACTGACTGTTTATCTGCGGAAAAATGTAGTTGAAAAAATGAGCCTTCCCAAGACACAAGCAGGCTAATTGTAGGGTGCGCCGATGCCAGATGTTCGTCGAATTTGCAGCTTGTAGATGCGACGCACCCTACTACTCTCTTTGCCGTCGGTTCAGGAAATTAAGGCGATTCCCTACTGGATCGCTAAGCTTTACGGAGTTTTTGAAATATTATAATTTAAGGGCGATCGCCCTTGATTTTTCTGTCCCCTTGACATACTATACTATCATGGGAATCTGTGCGGTCATATAATATCATGTCCGCTCAATCGCTGATAATATAAGTAGGTTGGGTTGAAGAATGAAACCCAACCATGTTTAATGTTTGTCGTCAAGTTGAGACACCAAGTGAGTACGTTTTTGCTCCCACCAATCATCGGTAATCTCTACAGAATTGCCACTATCCAAACCTGCCAACAATAATGACTCAACCCCTGCGGTTCTTGCTTGTTCTTGGCGAATTAGGTGCAAGATATATTCCGCTGCATTGCTGTAGCCTCCAATTGCGACTTGTTCGTTAATAAATTTTTGAATTGAATCGGGAAGAGGAAGATTGAGGGTCATATTTTTTATTCTTCCTAATGTGCGATCGACTTTAGCATATCTTAAATATTATAAATCAGATTTCATTTATTTCCGTTTGTGTAGGGTGCGGATGTGTGAGATTTTCGCTCGCATTTGCAGATTGTAGAAGGCGACGCATCCTGCAAAGAATCGAGAGAGAAAAGAGCAGAAGGGCTAGAGAAAAGAGAAGAGCCCTCGCCGAGAAAACTAGGACGGGGAAGAAACCGACGCTACCGCTACGCGAAAACCGAACCCCCAGTCGTCGCCACCCGCCGCACCCCAGATACGCTTGGCACTGCGGCAATAGTCCGCATCGTTGTACCAGGCACCACCACGCAGCACTCGGAAATCATTTGTGTCAATTTCCCAGGAACTTCCGTCAGTTGGTGCACCGTTATAGCTATCGTGCCAGTTATCGCTGCACCACTCCCAAACATTGCCGTGCATATCGTACAGTCCAAAGGCATTGGGGGGAAAACTCCCGGCATCTATGGTTTGTTCGCGGTAAATTCCTCTGGGGGCTTTTGCGTAGGACTTGTTTCCTTTATGGTTAACTAAATCGGTGGTGATGGTTTCCCCCAAATGAAATGGGCTTGTTGTACCCGCACGACAGGCGTATTCCCATTCTGCTTCACTCAGGAGGCGATATTTTTTCCCGGTTTTTTGTGAGAGTTTGCCACAGAATTCGACGGCCATATTCCACGAGACATTTTCTACAGGACGTTTTTCACCTTTGAAATAGGATGGGTTGTTTCCCATCACTGCTTCCCACTGTGCTTGGATAATGGGGTATTTGCCTGCAAAAAAAGCTGGTAGCGTGAGTCGATGCCGTGGACTTTGCTGATAATTTACTCCTGCTTCGCTGTTGGAGGAACCCATCATAAATGTGCCACCGTAAATATAAACCATTTCCAGCACAATTGAGTTACCTAAGTCTTCAGGGTAGAAGTGAGCAAAGGAATGACTGTGGCTGTTTTCTTTTCCTGTAGCATTTACTGTGATGACATGAAATTCAAATGTAGGAAGAAAGTCTTGCAACTGTAGTTTTATCTTTAAATCATCCCTATCTTTCAGCAGTGAATAGGCAGCAGATTGTACTGACATTGACTCATCCCGCAATGCTCCAATTATCAAATCTAAGCCTGCATCTCCATATTTCAGCGCATCGGAGAGTGCGGCGATTCTCACTTCGACAGAGGGCAAGGCCAATCGGCTTTTAACGCCGGCAATTCCTCCCAGTACCGCCGCACCGACAGGAATTGAATTTTGCCCCCCTTTGACGGCATCATATTCTCTGGGTTGATTTTGCTCATTTGGCATGGCATTTTGACCTTTCTATGATTAACCACTGTGGCATTTACTTAATAAATAGGTCAACTACTCAAAACTTACCCAGTTACGCTACAAAGTCGGCAAATCGTGCGTTGGGTTTTGCGCTTTTACAGGCTACATTTACATACTTGGCGTAAGTCCTAATACCAATTCTCGCCTCGTCTTGCTTGCAACAATGATGAGTGTGGGTTTGTTTACGCTCACTATTCTGCATCGGTGCGTCGCTCAAAGATTGTGGATATTATTTAAGATTTTTGATAGCGACGCACCCTACAGATACTGTTGTATGACTTTTGAGAATTAGTATAACATTGCGTTATCCTTTGCAGTGAAAGCGTGCTAGAGTTAGCTACTTTGTGTAACATTAGCTAGATAAGAATTTAGGATATCGGTGATGACGAATGTAAATCAAGGCAACTGCCGACAAAGTGCAAAAATAATTGTGAATCCTATTTTCCGGTGGGGAGGGTTGAAGGCAAAGCAGCTAACGGTGAGTTTGAGTGGGGGAATTGTTGCGGGCCTTCTGAGTGTGGTATCTGCCGCGCAAGCTTTGCAGGTGCAGGTGACACCCGCAAATCCCGAACTCGGAGATACGCTGTCAGTAGTCATTCAGGTAAACAGCAGCGCCACTCCCACGGTTTCTGTACAGCAAAAAAATTACCCGGCTTTTCCAATGGGCAACAATCGCTTTCGCGCTTTGCTGCCGACAACTCCGGTAGAGAATGCCGGTACCCGCCAAATCCAAGTCGCCGGTGACGGACAAGTGCAGAAGTTGAGCGTGCAAGTTCGATCGCGCAATTTTCCCACTCAATCTATCACGCTGCCTCCGGGTAAAGACCAAGAAGGTACTGACGCGGAATTCGATCGCGTAGACGCATTTAAAGCACTGGTGACACCCCAAAAGTTCTGGGACGGCAAATTGTTGCGCCCCAACTACGGCGAAATTACCACTACTTACGGCGTGCGCCGGTACTATAATGGAGTATTTGCTAAAGACTACTACCATCGCGGGGTGGATTACGCCGGCGATTACGGTTCCCCTGTCATCGCACCGGCCGCCGGTCGGGTGTCTCTCGTGGGACGCGAATCCCAAGGGTTCAAAATCCACGGGAATGTCGTTGGTATCGACCACGGTCAAGGGGTAGCAAGTATTTTGATGCACCTCAGCCGGATTGATGTCAAGGAAGGGGATTTCGTGAAAGCCGGTCAAGTAATTGGTGCTCTGGGGTCAACGGGAGCTGCGACAGGCCCTCACCTGCACTGGGGACTTTACGTAAACGGGCAGTCCGTCGATCCCGTACCTTGGCGGCTTCAGGGAGTCGAGTAGGAATTTTTACGGGTTTTGACGAATAAAGCCGTCAATTATGGGGTAAGTTTGTGGCTAGGGTGTGTAGATTACTGTTATGGGTTATCAGTATTGAGTTAGGATTTGTATAAAAATTCTCAACTCAATCCTCAAAACTCGAATCTCAAGACGCAAGCAATCGCGTCTTCACAAAAGTTTATTGATGATGCCGTTGAGTGGGAAGCATATGAGTATTGAAAAAATTGTTGAACAGGCTTTGCAAGACGGCTATTTAACCCCGTCTATGGAAGCTGAGGTGGGACGGATATGCAATACGGCTTCGGAATTGTCGATCGAAGAGTACATGGCTCTCGATCGTCTGATGGGATCTTTGTTGACCGGGGAAGTTGTTGTTCTGCCGCGCAAACAGTTCATCAACGTGATGGAAGAGTTGGTGCTGAGCGATGCGATCGCTCGGGTGGCCGAAATTGAGGCGACGAGCGACCTGAGTCTGGATGTGGGAGATATTGCAGCTTATGCTTTAAATCGGCTGCCACCTCTTTACGCTACGACGGAAGAGGGAGCTCACTTTCAACGGGCTAGGGCTAAAGAGCAACTTCACGATTTGATTTCCAAAGAAGTCAACGCAGCGATCGCCCGCAACTTGGACAGGCCCGACACCCCAAACCCCACAGCTTTGGGCAAGTCTTCGGGAAACGAAGTTCTTTCACAGCTAAGCACTTGGCTGCAAGCTAACGCCACTAATTTTGAGCCGCAGCCGTAGTACCGCGCCCAACAGCTCTATCTTGGTTAGGTCGATCCCGCTCAATTCATAAAGCGGGATTTCTAGTTTTTGAGCAACCAACATTCATCTCAAGGCACAAGGCCGAAGCCAGAATTCAAGAAAAAACATTAAAATTTAAGAGTTTTTTTATTTGTTACCTAAAATAAAAAAATCCCTCTTCCTTCTTCCTGACATCCGTTACATCCGTTACATCCGTTGCCGAACTTCCTTCTTCTTGACATCCGTTACATCCGTTGAGCGAATCCGTTGCCGAACTTCCTTGTTTCTTCAAACGATTAATTTTTGCTGTCAGAAGAGTCTGCCGAGGGGGCGACGGTAACTTTTGTCTCTCGTTTTTCGCGTTTTTTCCGTTCCGCTTGGATGACATCTTGAAGCACTATTCGCGCTTGGGCCATTTTTTCCAAATTGCTGCGGTACAAATCTAAATCTTTGCTAACTTTGTCTTCTGGGAGGTGCAATGCCGCACAGACTTTGGCGATCGCGTCGTTTCGCGTTTCTTGGTCTTTTACCATATCGGGGTCAGCTTTTTCTAACAGCGAGAACAAACCGATCGCGAACAAGCGGCTGTACTTAAATTGAGGGTTGCTGGCGATCGCCCCTAAAGACGCTTGCAAATCTGCTGTATCTTCAAAGCTAGTCGAGCGATCGAGCCACGAGAGCAACTGGGCCCCGGAAAGTCGCCCCGCCAAGCTTTCCAATCGGTAAGCGTCTTGCTTGTAGCGTTCGGGATCGTTTTCTAGGGACTTGCACAAACCGTTAAAAATCGAAAGTCTGTCTGCTTCTGGGGCGTACCCGAGCATGAATCGATCGAAAGCTGTCACCACACCCAAAGCATAAATCGGGTCGTATTGAAAATCGGCATTCGCCGAAAGCAAGTGCATTTCTACCATCAACTCTTCCACCACTCGACGGTAAATTGAGTTGATCGGTCGAGTGTGAATCGTATAGAAACTTCGCTTAGTATCTGAAACAGTACGGTTATTGTTCACCTGAGTTTTATAGATAAATAATTTTGCCGCAGCGGGGGTGCCAGCGCGGCGTGAGTAAAGTCGGGGGAGTCGATGTGCGCTCGGGCTGACAAAAATTGCCAGTTTTGTTAAGCCGTGGCGGCTCAAAAGCGAGGCAAAATTTTACCAAGAAGATTTTACTCGCGATCGGCAGCAACAATTAATATGTCGCACAACGAGGGTAAAACCCCAGTATCTTTACAATCATAGCTCTTCTGGGCAAGTCAGAAATCTAATCTTCTGACTTGCCCAGAAGAGCTCTCGCAAGGGATAGCACAATAACTTTTTACTGTCAAGTCCAAATCCTCAAAAATCCAACGAACATGACAATTTCTCCTGAATTAAGAGCGTTAGCCAAGTACATGGCGGGCGAATTTGACAACCGGGAACAAGCGCTAGCAGACCCGGCTTGGTACGTCCACCTTCGTTTGTGGCAAAGACCGCTGCCCGTTCCTCTCTTGGACGAGCCCAGCATTGCCCTGTTTGCCGAACAAGCCAACATTCTGGAATTAGATAAGCCATACCGCCCCCGCATCGTGCAACTGAGGCACGTCAAGAGGGCGCCGGGACTTATAGAAGCTCAGTATTATATGTTCAAGGATATCGCAGCCGTCAAAGGAGGCGGTCGCAACCCCGACTTGCTTGGAAAGCTAACGAAGGAGCAAATCCAACTCCTCCCCGGCTGCACCCTCTCGGTTGCGGTGCAAAATTTAGGCTCAAACGGCTATCGCTTTCGGGCATCTTTGCCGGAGGGCACTCGCTGCGGCTTTGCCTACGGGGGGCAAAATTACCAAGTAGACTTGGGATTTGAAGCCGCAGGCGAGGAATTTCTCAGCTACGACAAAGGAATAAGCCCCACGACTGGCAAAGCTATCTGGGGAGCTTTAATGGGCCCTTTTAGATTTGTCAAGCGTCAGGATTTTGCTTCTGAGATAGTGGGGTGAAGCAAGAAGCAACAAGAAAGAAGGAAGAAGGAAGAAGGAAGAAAGATTTAGTTATCGTCGCGAGAGAAGGCAAGACTTTACCTTGACGTATTCTTCTACTTCAGTGTTTTGGTGAACGTCTCAACCTTTCAAGAAAGGAAGAAGGCAGAAGGAAGCAGGTCAAAATTTACCTGCTTCCTGTTCTTCTGCTGGGTTCCGGCGCGCTTGTGAGTCTCAATCTGAAGTTGCGCGCGACACCGCAACAGACACAAAGCAGGTACTCAACTTGCGCGCGGCACCCCCTCTAGAGCTTCTTCTTCCGTTTCAAATATTTCAAACACAGAATCCATCATGGTGACTTCAAACACCAGTTTGGCTTCTGGATGAACATTGCAAATGCGGAAACTTCCCTTAACTTTATCCGCATCCCGCATACCTGCTACAAGTGAGGTCAGGCCAGAACTATCGATAAAGTTAACCTGACCAAGATTCACTACGACATGGCGGCTGAGTTTGGAAATACACTCTTGCAACTTGAGGCGGAATTGCCAAGCTGTCGTGATGTCCAACCGTCCTGTCGGTGCTAAGACGATAACTGTTGTACCGTCTTGAAGCGTGTGGGTTTTTTGATCAATATGAATCACTGACCCTTCCCTCAAATTTATTACTATTTATCGCGGTGGTTACTTTCTGAGTAGTTTAACTCAGGTCGGTGACTGCTGAGGCATCCAATTCGCCCAATCTTGCGGTTTTAAGAACTTTGAGTAGAGTTCAGCTTCTGGAGAGTTGGGTTCTGGCTCGAAGCAATATTCCCAGCGTACCAGAGGTGGCAGGGACATCAGAATCGATTCGGTGCGTCCGTTGGTCTGCAAGCCAAAGGTCGTGCCCCGATCGTACACTAAGTTAAATTCAACGTAACGGCCGCGGCGGTAAAGTTGGAAATTACGCTCGCGATCTCCGTATTCTTTCGATCGGTGCTTTTCAATAATTGGGGTGTAAGCCGGCAAAAATGCGCGGCCGCAGTCCTGTACGAAGGCGAACAGCGACTCCCAACTCCTAGGTTCCGGCACCCCGATGCTGTTGCTGCACTCAGCGGCCTTGCCTTTGACATTGTGGTCGCGGTAAAGCGGGGCTTGAGCGCTTTGGTAGTCAAAAAACAGGCCGCCCACGCCGCGAGTTTCTTGGCGGTGGGGGAGGTAGAAATATTCGTCGCACCAGAGTTTAAATGTCGGATAATATCCGGGATGGTGGCGATCGCAAGCTGCTTTCAGAGTTTTGTGAAAATGAGCTGCATCCTCAGCCAACGGATAATAAGGAGTCAAATCGACACCGCCCCCAAACCACCAAATCGGCCCTGCCTCAAAATAGCGGTAATTCAGGTGAACGGTAGGCAAGTAGGGATTGCGGGGGTGCAGCACCATAGAAGTGCCAGTGGCATAGAAATCGTGACCTGCAGCTTCTGGGTGCTTGGCCAGAATCAAAGCAGGCAAACTTTCGCCCCACACCTGGGAAAAATTGACTCCCCCTTGTTCAAACACATTGCCTTCGCGCATGACGCGAGAACGTCCGCCGCCGCCTTCGGAGCGTTCCCAAGAGTCCTCCTTAAATTTGCCGCCACCATCGAGCTGTTCGAGGGATTGACAAATTTCGTCTTGTAGGCTTTTCATAAATTGGCTGACTCTAGCTCTAGAGTCAGCCGGCGGCAAAAACGGGGAAGTGGCTGTTTTAAGAGTTGTAGAAACTGTCATAAGAATTTCTGTTGTCAGATTTGAGTCTTAGATGGGTGATGATTCCCAAATCCAGTCGTCATGTAATTATGCCACCGCAGGTCTACAAATGATCGCAATGAAGATACATTAAAAAATAGCAATAAAAATATACTTAAACCTGCGATCGAAAATTCGCTAACCCAATTGCAGAGCTATGGTGGAGAACACAATGCCCAAGACACTCGATGTTAGTTCAGTTTTAGAAATCCTGCGACCCGTGCAAGACCCCGAACTGCAAAAAAGTTTGGTGGAATTGAACATGATTCGTAACATCAAAATTGACGGCGGTGTCGTCAGTTTTACTTTAGTGCTGACAACGCCTGCTTGCCCGCTGCGAGAATTTATTGTCGAAGATTGCCAAAAAGCGGTCAAACAGTTGCCAGGAGTCGAAAAAGTGGCGGTGGAGGTTACAGCCGAGACCCCGCAGCAGAAGGGAGTGGTCGATCGACAAGGCATAGAAGGCGTTAAAAATATCATCGCAATTTCCAGCGGCAAAGGCGGCGTCGGCAAAAGTACGGTGGCGGTAAATGTGGCAGTAGCGCTGGCGCAAACCGGCGCGAAGGTGGGTTTGCTGGATGCGGATATATATGGGCCAAACGACCCGACGATGTTGGGTTTGGGGGATGCGAAAGTGATGGTTAGGGACGGAAAAAGCGGTGAAAGCCTCGAACCCGCGTTTAATTACGGCGTCAAATTGGTGTCGATGGCGTTTTTAATTGACAAAGACCAACCCGTGATTTGGCGCGGCCCGATGTTGAACGGGATCATCCGGCAGTTTCTCTACCAGGTGAATTGGGGCGATTTAGATTATCTGATTGTGGATATGCCTCCGGGTACTGGAGACGCGCAGTTGACAATGGCGCAAGCGGTGCCGATGGCTGGTGTTGTGATCGTGACTACGCCGCAGACTGTGGCTTTGTTGGACTCCCGCAAGGGGTTGAAGATGTTCCAGCAGTTGGGAGTGTCGGTATTGGGAATTGTGGAAAACATGAGCTATTTTGTGCCGCCGGATATGCCCGACAAGCAATATGATATTTTCGGTTCCGGCGGCGGGGAAAAGACGGCTGCTGAGTTGGGAGTGCCGCTGTTAGGCCGCATTCCGCTGGAAATTCCGTTGCGGGAAGGTGGCGATTCCGGTGTGCCGATCGTGGTGGGGCAACCGGGTTCTGCTTCGGCGAGGGAGTTGCGGGCGATCGCGGGTCGCATTGCTGGTAAAGTTTCCGTAGCAGCCTTAGCCTAAGTCACATCTTGCATTGTTAATCAGCTTTTGATGGGCGGGCGGGACGCCCACCCCACAAGAAACCTGTTTAGTTTGTAGAACAGGCATCTTGCCTGTTTAGTTTGTGGAACAGGCCGGAGTGCCTGTTTTAGCATCAAGTCTGGATCGCCAAGAAACGGTAAACTATAAACAGCAAACATAACATTCAAAAAATTATGATTTTTCCTGGTTCGGCAGTTCGAGTTAAAGATAAGGGCGAAATTTACTACGCTTTTCAAGGACAAGTCCAGCGAGTTACCGACGGGAAAGTCGCGGTATTGTTTGAAGGCGGCAATTGGGACAAGCTGATCACGTTCCGGCTATCGCAGTTGGAACTTGTGGATGCTACGGCTGGCCGCGTGAAATAGTCAGTTGGTTGTTGACAGTTGTCAGTTGACAGTTGTCAGTTGTAAGTAGTTATTGTTTATTAGTAACCACTTACAAATAATAATAAATAACAACCAACTGCCAACAACCAACTGCCAACAACCAACTGCCAACAACCAACTGCCAACTGACTAATATGCGTTTACCTTTACCCCAATTTGCTACAAAAGAGCGCCATCCCGATCGCATTGCTGAAGTCATCGAGACGGCAACTTCGGAGTTTCTGGCTCAATGTTTGGAACCGGAAGACTTGAGTTTTCCGGCGATGCCGCCTTTTGGGAGTTGGGTGAAGGCCCAGGATGAAGAGTCGAAAAATCAAATCTACGGTGTGGTTTACTACGCGACGACTAGCCCGATCGACTCGGTACACAGAGCTCGCGCTTTGGGTTTGTCGCTGGAAGAGTTGCGGGAAGAACAACCGCAGATTTTTGCGATGCTAAAAACCGAGTTTCGAGTGGCGATTGTCGGGTTTGAGGCTGCGCCCGAAAGGTTGAACGGTCACGGCCCATCGAGGGGTAAAATTTATCAGTATTTGCCGCCGCGCCCGCCGCAAATTCACCAGGCGGTTTATCGCTGCGAACCGGATGAAGTTATTGATTTTACGGTGCAGTTGGATTTTTTGAGGACGCTGCTGGGAGTGACTAATGCGCCGGTGGATGCGCTGACGGCGGCGGCGATTCGGGAGATTTATCAGTTGCGGATGCGCGATCGATCTTGGTTGGTGGAAGCGGGGAGGAGTTTGAGTGTTTTGTTGAAGGATGATTACGATCGGTTGCGGGTGATTTTGAGCCAGATTCATCCGTAGGGTAAAGGTTAAGAATCAGAATAATAAACAGTGACATAGCCGTCGATCCAGTGGTCTTGATCCAAGGGATAACAGCTTATATGAAAGCCTTCTGGGGCATCTATAAAACCGGGTTGGGAGAGCATTCTTGCCTTAGCAGCTTCGGCTAATGTTTTAGTGGAATAAATACCGATAATTTTTACGTCTTCGCGGTCGTCTCCGAATTCATGGACGTGCTGAAGAATAAAGACATTAACCATCATGAAAATCCTTTCATAATCGCTTTGTAGGTTGATTATAATACATAGGATTCACTCCAACCAGGCATCTAAATCTAATGTAAAATGATGCGTATTTTGCAGCAAAAAAGAGCGACCTTGTTTAACTAAATTGCCTTGACAAATAACCGGAATTCTGGCTTGATAAGCTTTGACTGCCAGTTCGTAGACTGGTTCTGCTAGTTCTAACTGAATGCGCCGCAGCTTGCCAACAATAACGCCCGTCAAAGTTAATTTTCCTGCTGATAATCCTTCTTGCAAGTTGGTAACTATGCCTTGAATGGTAATGTTAGGAGCTGATGTCAAGAGGTTGCTGAGAATTTCGAGCTGGGAACGATTTTCAGCAATTTCTAGGGTTTGTAAAACTTCAGCCATCCGGCGGGGAAAGTCTAAAAATTCTGGTTTTAATGGTAGCAGAATCTCAAAATCTTCTCCGGTTTCGCTATGGCGATTCCAGATAGAAGCTTTACCGTCAATTTGCCGCACTTCTTGCCAGGAATGGGTTTCGAGGTAAGTACGCACAATTTCTGGCTGTAGATTTTTGAGAATTTCGGGATCTCGAACGGTGACTATCATAGAGTTTCGCCTGCTTCTATTAGCTGCATGAGGGTGGTAAGAGCTTTTACATTAAAGATATTCTGTCTGGGTATGGAAATTGTAACAGTGGTTTGATTCTGGGTTGGGGGTTGACCTCGCAGAGAAACCCAATAACCGCAATATTTCAGGCAAAGTTCCTGTTGAGATTGGATTAGCCAATTGTCTAGATTGTCGGGTACGACTACAACGACTAACAGTCGAGGAGTCAGAATATTTTCTACTTTTAAGTCATTGTAGTTTTTGACTTCGAGCGGATATCTAATTGCCTCGTCTCCAACCACATCCCTAGATGTGCATTTTACCTGGAGTTCAAGTCGGGGATATCGAACAATTCCACTTCCCAAACCGCCAGCAAGAATGATATCGATGCCGTCAAAATCTAATGGTCTAGCTGCTATCTGGAAAGAGTAGCCTGCTGTGGAAGCAACTGCATAAATATACGCATAGCTGAACTGTTCTTTTTGCTGGTTGATGTCCACGATCGCTATTTGTTGAGTCTATCTCAAGCATAACTGGCACGCGAGGCGATCGCCCCTACGTTAGTGTAGCGCATTAGATGACTATCAGCAACGTTTACAGTAGCATTACTCTCTGACACAATCGGGAGCATGGGAAGAGCAGGTAAAGCCCTCAAAAAAATATTAGAGGCATACGATATCAGTCAATATCAATTGGCGGCAAAGATGGAAATCGATCGCTCAAACGTTAGCCGTTGGGTGAGCGAAGAACGAGATCCGTCTGCCGAGGCGGTATTTGCGATTAAGCAAGCGTTGCAGACATTCAATCGGCAGGCGGCTGATGAATTCGTCAGGTTGTACCTGGGAAATGGCGAGGAAAACGGTTAACTTCTGAGGTGTGGAGATTGTCGCACTCGATCGCCCTTGCTGCATTCAAGGGCGATCGCCCATAGGATTACTCTTCGGGTTTTTTCTCCAAATCATCTAAATACAAACGAATAAAATCCCCTGCTGCATCGGGATTAATCTGCTGTAACCCCTTGCGAATCTCTAGAACCGCTTCAGATGCCGGATCTCTATTCTCGTTAACCCAACGGTTAATGCTCGATCGCCCAATGCCCATAATCGCTGCCAATTGATTTTGACTGATGCCATAGGTTTCTAAAACCTGCTTCAGCGCCTTTCGGGCCTTACTCATCAGAAAAATGGGTTGGAAACCCCGTCCTTCTAGGACGGCTTTACAATTGAATTTGCACGGAGCGCCACGAGTTGTAAGACAAAAACTTGCAATCTATCGGCACTGCGTTTTGACACAACCGCTTACCAGTATTCAAACTATGCAAGCTAATTGTTTTCCGGTACGGGTCTTTCTTTGTTGGAGATTCTTGCCATCCGCCAACGTAACAGAATCCGTATTTAGGGTGTTTAACGATTGAACCGCGCTTAAACCCGGCACTAATTGTGCCACCATATCGAGAGCGGATATGCCCGTTCGCGTGTTGCAATCGGTGTAATTGGCGACGATGAAACTCAAGGGGGACAACCTCGATTAGTCCAGTGTTTTCGGGCTGAATGTGCCCTCCCGTGTACCAATTAGCTAATACCCAAGAATCAACACAATGTGCTTCAAACTTGTTTGATAGCTTTTGCTTAGATTTCTTAAGTCCTAGGCTTTGACGCAATTCGTAAGTGTCATTTCCAGATTTAGTTTCAATGTGGGCGATCTTTCTGAGTTCAGAGTAGAACCAGTGTTTGCCTACTTCCAGAGGACTAAACGATACATTCCACTTGCGTCCGTTTTTCCCGGTTCGCGCTTTGATGTCCTCCACAACAAAAGCTGATACGGGCAACAGGTCGGTTAGCCAGTTAACTATCCTTAACTTCCACTGCCATCTCGCTTTAGTTGATGGGGGGATGCGATTTTTGTTAACCAGGCGATTACCTCGGTTTTGACGGCATGGAGTATTCCGAAATCGCCTAGCACGTCGCATATTTCGCCTTACTTCAACATGGTCTTTTACCCAATCGATTGCATGAGTTTGGATGTTTAAGTAAGTATGCGATTTGGATTTAACGGTAAATCCTTCGCGCTTGCTACCCGGATCGATTCCAACCGCTATGGGCTGTCGGTCAGTATTAGAAGGCTCTATGTTGAGTCGAACACAAAATACCCCTTTTTTAAAAAACGGCGTAGCCTTACCTGACTTAATCCAGCGCTTTGCGCGACTTGGGGTAGTCGGCATTAACGGTCTATTTTCACTGTCTACAACGGGTACAAACATTTACGGTAAGTCCTATTTCTAGGTGTATATTTCCCTTCGCCACTGGCACATCCGAGCGGTTAAAAACTAGGGAGGCATTCTTAACGTCCGGTGGGATACCACTCCCAGATGGCTCAGTCTGTCTCAAAGACGCAGGCTAGACACTGTTTTAGTCTTGAATTAAGAAGGCGGTGAATCTTCCTCTTTCAAGCCCCATCCCTTGTTTGGTGGGGTTAGTGACGGCTTCTATGTTCTCAGAAGCTCGCAGCTAAGTAAAGATTGTGGACATTATTACTCTTCGAGTTTTTCCTCCAAATCATCTAAATACAAACGAATGAAATCCCCTGCTGCATCGGGATCAATTTGCCATAGTGCTTTCCGAATGTCCAACACTGCTTCTGCTACGGGATCTCTACTTTCATTCACCCATCGGTGAATGTTGGAACGTGCTACGCCCATTGTCACAGCCAAGCGATTTTGACTGATGCCGTAAGTTTCCAGCACCTGCTTGAGTGCTTTGCCTGCTTTTCCCATGCCTCAGATTGTCTCAGAGGCCGATCGTTTCGTAAATGTTGCCTATAGGTAACATTCAGGATAGAATGATTTTGTTGCCTATAGGTAACATAAACCGCAAAAACACAAAACGCTGATACTGTTTGGGTTTTGCCTCTGTCAGCGAATGGAGCCCGCTGCAACGAGCCCAAAAGCCGGGTGAAGTTATGAGCATTCTCATGCGTTACCTGCGACTGTAGGGGTGATATAACATTCTTGGCAGGCGTGAATTACCGCCAACAGTTTGTACAGTCCATTCAGACTTTAAGAGGTGTTGGCGTTAGAACTAGAGCGCGATCGCTCGTTGTTCAATAGACATCTCCTATAATTATTGTGGAACAGGCATCTTGCCTGTTCAAAGCTTGCAATTCTGGCGATGTTTAATATGCGTTTCGGGCGATAGCGCATTAGTTTACAATAATTTACTTAAAGCGAGAGAAATCATATGTGGGTAGAGATAACAGGGCTGAATCAAGTTCCCGAATCGGATATTTTGAAGGTAAAAGTTGAGGGGACTTCGCTGATTTTCAACCGTCAAGGCATGAATGTCACTTGTTACCGCAATGCTTGCAGTCATTTGGAATATCCGATCGACATGGGTAAGGTAAACAGCGGTATCATTACCTGTCCGTTTCACAAGTATCAGTTCCAATTAGATAGCGGTAAATGTTTGAATGCACTAGCCGATTCGCTGGAATCTTATCCGGTGAAGATTGAGGGCGATCGGGTTTTTGTAGAGATAGATTAATTATTCGTTATTCCTTATGCTGTTCGATCCCCGACTTCTTGAAGAAGTTGGGGATCTGCGTATTCTGTCTCTTAGTCTGCGGAAGCAGACTTCGTTTGTGTAGTGGCGGTTTTAACCGCCGAACCATCAAGGGAGTAGCTTTCAACCTACCACTTTCGCGCGCCGCTGGCGGAGGAAAATCGCCAAAAGCCCGATCGCACCAACCCCCAAAAGCAGCCATTCTTCCGGTTCGGGAACCCCTGAAACATTGAGAGGATTGTTCGGTTTAGTTAACTCCTCCTTACCGGATTCTACCTCGCGTTCAAATCGATCGTTTTTAGCTTCCGCTGCTTTTAGCTGTTCCCTTTGCGCGTCATTAACCAACACAATCATCGAAGAATACGGCGTTACCACCTTAAAGGTTTTAGCCAGCGAGTGCATAGCATCCAATTGAATCAATTGATTGGAAGTTTTCTGCTTGCTAAGTGCGGTTATCAACTGCCGCGCAGCTATAGGTTTAAAACCTTCATTTTGATCGTTTGTTATTCTCGGAACCGCTGCCGCCTTCGGAGTTTTGGCATAACTCCAAACATAGCCATCAACAACGTTAACTACAGATTTCCCCGATGCTGCTGTCGTCGCCACTCGCTGCATCGCCTCTTTCATATCAGTAGCAACTCCGCCGCCGCTATCTTGAATCACCTTTAAAGTTGCGTCGTCGTAGCCCGGGGGCAAACCTCCCAAATGCACTATCCACAGCGGTGAGGACATGGAAATTGCGTTTTTGCGATCGTCTGATAATTCGTAACTGTGGCGATCGCTCACCAAAAATACAGTATCGTAAGTCTTATCACCGCGCAACTGTGCAAACTGTTGCAGTATATCCTTAAGTTGGATAGTACCATAAAACGTTAACTTTGCAGCATCAAAACTGCGTAAATCTTCCACCAACTTAGGCGGCATTCCCGCAGCACTAGCCACATAAAAATCAACCGCATTTGCTGCTAAAGTATTGGCCTTCAACCATTCAAAAGTTTCCTTTACCGCCTTAGTTTCCGCCGCCATACTGCGGGAAGTATCGAGAACCAATGCAAAGTTTTTTCCCTGCGGCAGCGAATAATTTGCATCAACCAGCGGCTTAGCTGAAATCGTATTTCCTCCCGGTAAATTCGCGATCCGGGGTATTGGTTGCTGCTGCGAAACGGCTGGCACAAATGCCGGCAGCCAAGTATCTTTGGCCTCTTTACCGCTGTATTTTACCTCTTTTCCGGCGATCGTGCGGCGAGTATCACCGTTCCAAAAAATGTTGCGTTTTTCGGCCAAAACAGGCATCGCCCAACCCTGCGGCTGGCGCATGACTTTATAAGTAAGCCACAGGTGCATTTCTTTGGGCCCGTCAGTTTGTGTGAATTCTCGTTTAACCGGAATTGGAAAAGCCCGCAAGCGGTATTGTTTCGGGCCAATTTGTTCTAGCAAAGCCGGATCGACCCTTTCTACAACCTGCTGGTTGTAAACTTGCTGCGCGGCACCGCGAGGCGATACAGTAAATGCAAAACGCTTTTTCAAATCCCCAGTATCTCCCAGCCAAATTCCTGTAACTGCCGCGCTTTCCGGCAGGGAAAAGTAGTAAAATACTTCTTGCAAATTCGGCGTTTGATTTTTGTAAACTTCGTAGAGTTGAACGTCAGCCCAGTCGCCGTTTTCTGTGACTGTAACTTCTTGCGATTCCAGCCATACTTTTTCCTGATTGACATTTAGCAAACCAGCTTTAGCTTCTTCCCGGTTAGATGTTGACTGCACCGCGTGCTTTACTGCTGCTGCGTCACCTTTTTGAATTTCGGTATCGAAGAATTCGCCGTAGAGTTTTTCGGCTTTTTTAACATCGGAACTAGAACCTTGATACAAAAACGGCGACATTAAATAATTGTAGCTATTTTGTAAGCTCCGAGCCGCTGAATCGGGCAAATCAAAACTTTTGTACATCTCATAAATGTGGTTGTTTTCTCCCACAGTGCTCAGGTAGCGGTAAGGAGACAAATAAGCGTTAACTAAGCCCGATCGCAGAATATCAGATTTGGCTAACAAAGTTTGGCGAACAGTGTCATTTGCTGCGGGAGTCGCCAGCATTTTCAGTGCTTGAACTTGCGGCTGCTGCTGCAAAGCCGCGAAAATAGCCAGCCAAGCTGCTATCACTCCCAAGCTTCCCACAATCGCCTGATTTTTCCCGTATTGGGAACTGAAACTGTGCCATATTTTGCGTCCTGATTGGATGTAGAGAAAGCCGTAAAGCGAAGGCATTGCCACAAATAGACTACAGCTTGCACCAAACAGAACTAAGGACAAGACTAGCCACATAGTTCCAGTAAAAAAACCGTATTTTAACATATCTAAAATTGGTGCAACCCATGTAAAACCAAAAAATACAGTAACTGTAATAATTGCCACGGGTAGAGCATAAAACATCAGCATTGTTGCCGCCCAAACTCCAACCAGCAACATTAAACTGTGGCATCCTAACTGCAACCACGCTTTCGGTTTTTCTCCTATTAATTGCGTCCAACGAGGCTTTGTATTGTTGGCAGCTTGAGAGTCTAAAATATTTCGAGCATTTTCTCTTTTTCCTAGATATCCGTACAGTATTTCTACTAAAAATGCTGCCATGCACAAGACTACTGTACCGATAATTAGGGAGCTAGCTGGAGTCAGTTCTCGCAGCACGAACAGCCGGAGCAAGCACAGCAAAAACAGCGGCGCTTCTACGCCGTAAAATAGGCGCATTAGCTGTAGGGGTTGCTTTCTAAAATACCTTGCTCCTATTAGCGTACAAGCTGTTGGAACTGCGATTAAAGCTGTTAATGTTAACGAAAACTCAAGCGGAATAAGACCGTCAATTGTTGCCATAATTAATGGCCCTGCTAAGAACGGCAAAATCCCTAAATAAACAATCGATAAAAACGTCAAGTTCCACAGCCAAAAAATGGCGTGAAAAATCGCATTAAACACCTGCTTAATTTTCATATTTTGCTCCTTTTAAGCTTTGTTGGACGGCATGGTGTACATGAGAAACAAAGTCTTGCACCTCATGAGTTTCAGGATTTACGGAACTGTCAAAGAGAATCGAAACTAGCACCCAAGTATGATTTTTGTGGGTGATATCGCTGCGGATGCGCGATAAAAAGTTATCGGTAGTTTGCTGCGGAGATTGCAGCCAGTATGCAGCGGATAGTTGATTGTCTTTGAGAGACAGCCAGCGCGCCGTTACAGCAGGAGTTAGCTGTTTTCTTTCTATGCGATTGACGGGAATGCCGCTGGCTACAAAACACAACTCCGGTGCGTGATAAGTCTGCCAAGATGTGCTGGCCACTGCGAGCATGGAACCGCGCAAGTTTCCTGAAACAAATCTCTTTTTTTCTGTTTTCGTGGCTGGGTAATTGCCAAAGAATCTTTGTTCGCTGGCATTTAGGGGAATTGATTCGGATAGGATTTGTTCGGGAAATTTCAGCGGTGCGAGGGCCATTTTTTCCATTTCTACATGAGACAGTTGAGAAATTACTGCCAAAATTGTTACTGCTGCAATTAGTCCGGGTTTTGACAGAGGCTGATTTTTGATAATTTCTGAGCTGGGTTTTGCGGAAATATCGCTGGCTTTTTCTGACTTAAATTTCGGTACTCGTTGCAACATCAACCACGCCGCAAAACAAGCACTGACTAAACCCACAATCCCCAGGGGAACGTGCATAATTTGTGCGATTGTTGGCTGTTTAAAAACTTCTGAAATCACGATTAACGCTGCAACCCGCGCAGTATTAGCAGACACCAACATTAAGAAATTAGCAGCGCATACTGCTAGCCATCTTAAACCTAATTGACGCCCTTCCAGCCAGGTAGCAGCTAGCAAAAAGAGCGTTCCCACTAAGAGAGTTTTAATGCCGCTGCAAGGCACGTCAACGTGAGCGATGCCGTTTTCCAAAACGATGATATCGTAAGAAGAAATAGCCCCGATTTGGAAAGCACAGAGCAATTGTTCTACTACCTGAGCAGTCAGCACTCGCGCCGGCAAACCCAATCCGGTATTAAGCTGACTGTTGAAGGGTAGAATACAAGCCAGCAAGCCAGCAACTGGGAAGTTTTTTTGCCAAAAATTCGGATTCGCAAACAAGCCCCACAGCCCGTAAGTTCCGAGGATAAATAGCAGTACGGTAACTTGTTTGATATCAATTATCCACTGAACGGCGATCGAGCAAATACCCGCGCCCAACATCAACAGCAGCGGAGATCGCCTCAAAACGAAATTTGGCGAAAATGCGGGCGGGCGATCCTCTTCGAGGGCTGCGCTAACGGAGTTAAGAGTCGATCGCACTACTAATGCTACAATTAGAAAACCAATTACTATCTTGTACAGTGTCGGTATCTCAACAAACGAGGATAACAGCCACTTAACTGCCGAGATATTGGCCCAAAACCAAGCAAGCGTCAGAAAAAAAGGAGCCAGCCAAACCAAATTTACCGCAGGATGGGGAGTAACAGAATCAGTAATTCCAGAATCAGGAATATTGGTGCGCTGCATGATACCGCTTGACATTCACGTTGGTGACATCTTAGCTCAGCAAAATTGGTAATGCCTAGACCTGTAATTTAAGTTTTGTCAAGCTTCTATTTTCTTTACAGAGAAGCTAGCCTTATAATGATTTTAGCGGAGGTAAAAATGAGCGAAAAAAGCCCAGGATACAAAATTGTTAGCGATAACCGACAAGCGCGCCATCTCTATGAAATTATAGAGACATACCAAGTGGGAATCGAGTTGAAGGGAACTGAAGTCAAATCAATTCGGGAAGGAAAAGCCAATTTGCGGGACGGATATGGCTTAGTTCGGAACGGCGAACTTTGGCTGATCAACGTTCATATTTCGCCCTGGAGAAGTGCTAGTAACTATTTTAATCACGAGCCCCGCCGCACCCGTAAATTGCTGATGCACAAGCAGGAAATTCGCAAATTAATCGGCAAAGTTGAAGAAAAAGGTTTGACTTTAGTGCCATTAAAAATGTATCTGAAAGGCGGCTGGGTTAAACTTGATATCGGTTTGGGGAAAGGCAAAAAACTGTATGACAAGCGCGAAGATTTGAAGAAACGCGAAGACAAGCGGGATATGGAAAGAGCGATGAAGCAATTTTAGTCATCAGTCCTCAGTCATCCGTCATTAGTCCTCTAGCCATCTCTGAAAAATAAAGTTAAACCCTTGCTACTCCAAGGTTTAGATTGAATTTATGGAGATGTCTATTAGTCATTAGTCATTGATTATTTTAGATCGATTCCGGTTAATTACTCATCATAAAATTGTTCGATATCCCCCGTTTAGGATTTTGAGGACATCCGTCGTCACTAAAAACTTAATTAGAGTTATTTCACCGAACTCGATTTTATGTCCTAAGTGAGTGGGTAAAAATAAACATAACGTGGGGAAGGCGGGTGAGTGCAACGCTCAACTTGCTCAAGCGTATAGATCCTAGGCGCTTAAGAACCCCTACAATTTCCAGCAAAATATTATTGTTTTTTTGCGCTTATATACTTAATACAGTCATATACTGTCGATCGACCGCCCCAGGCTAAGTATTATTACTTATTAGATCGGGAGCAGTCCTGCCTTCTTCCCCCTTCCCGCTTCCTTCTTCCTAAAAATATCCGGATCGCTTGTGGAGTCTCATGAAGAATCAACCTATGCTCGAATACATCTAGGTAGTAGCAGCATTACGCAAGCATTCGGCTGTGGAGTTGCAAACTCTTATGAGAAATGGGCTCAAGCCTGAGTCATTTCGTAAGATGATGATGCCATTAGGGTGGCAATTAAATCTGGCAAACAAAATATCACTTAACTCTCAAGTTAAAATATGCCAAAAACGACACCATTAGCTAACATTTTTAATGTCATGAAAGAGCCAGGAAAAAAGTATCACCAGTCGAAGCTGGCGGCCTTCCTACTGATGCTAACCGTAGGCTTTGCCGGCTGGCAATTTGGGTTGCCGGAACTCGCATCACTTTTTAACAATAGAGGTCTTGAAAACTACAAAGCCAATCGATTGGCTGATACTCAACAAGCATATGAGTTAGCGCTCTCCGTAGATCCCAACAGCCGACCAGCTCTTTATAATTTGGGATGGCTTTGCGAAGAGGTGCAAGATTTAGAATGCGCCCGAGGAAAATATCTGCAAGCTGCCAAACTCGGTATGCCTGCTGCTTACAGCAATCTGGCTCGATTATATATAGTTGACAAGAAAAACTATGCTGCTGCCGTTCACCTGCTGTGGCAAGGTTGGAAATTAGCTGAGGACGATCAAGTCAAATATTCTATACTCAAAAATTTGGGATGGGCTCGGCTGAAACAGGAGCGATATTCAGAGGCATTGCAACATCTGGATGCAGCGATTAAGCTTGATAGCGAAAGACCAGGAACCTACTGCTTAAAAGCGCAAGTGCTCGAAGGGCTCAAAAAGACTAAGGAAGCGCTACCGCAGTGGAAAATTTGTCTAAAGTATGCGGATTCCCAAGAATTCGATGAGGATATATGGATAGGAATGGCACGTCAACGATTAAAAGAGGAAAAAACACATAAATGAAACGCACAGTTTTGCTTTCATCAACCATACTGGCAATTATAACGGTAATGGAGCTAAGTCAAGCCTCAAAAGCACTGCCAACTCCTGCGACTGTTAAACCTACAGTTAATGAATCAGTCGAAACGCCGTTCAACTCGAATCAATCGACGTGGCGGCGGTGCAGAGATAGTGGTGGAAATTATCCGTGTCCGAGGTTCGTCATGCCTGCGGAGAGCGAAGAATAAGAGTTATTTTCAATGAATTTTGTAGAGTGCGTCATCAGCACTTTACACCCACAGGTATGTAGTATGTAGTAGTATTATGTAGGTGCGCAGTGCGCACCTTACTATCGATCGTTGCTGTGTCCTTACAGCCACCATGTACCGATCGCTTCGAGATCCGCTAAAGCCTGACTTGTCCAATTTACTCGTCCCACCTTTTGAGCCACTTTTTTCGCTGCTGAGCCGGAAATAATATCACCGGCTTCAACTTGTTCCAAACCTCGGTCAACTTTGTAAAGGAACTAAACCCTCTCCATAACTTCCTCAAAAGTAACCTCTGGTGGCATTTCCTTTACGGCCTTTAAGACTCTATATTTTACCGTAATATCTGACCTGACCCAGACTTTTTTTGTTGAGTCTGCTCTAGGATAACAGTCTCTGTCCTCATATCAGAGTAGTCCGTGCCAGTATATCGACAGAATCGTAGATTTACTGAGTTAGGCTAACAAATTCAGGCAGGACGAAACATAGACTGAAACTGGATTATATAAATTAGAGATTCAAATTTTACGGAGAAACTCTAATTTTCCAAGTGCTTCAGATAGATTAAAAGCAATCAGTAGTCTCACTCTAATTACTGAATAATGAGAAATACTGAGTATTGAATGAGCAGTTTTGACCGTTGGCTAAACAGTAGTTTTGCCGATTGCCATAACAAAAATTTTAAATTACAATTTGATTCAGGTTATGAAAGTGCCTTCACTCTTTCGTAAAAACTCCAAGTTTTGACCGCATCAGTCTGATTTCAATTGACTGATTGCCATCAATGTGAGGCGATTTTAAGGAATTCCATGTTAGGGATAAGCCCCTAATTCAAATTCCTTTGAAGAGGTGGACTTCGGCTACAGCTAAATTCAACTACTAACTTGTTGTCCATTACTTGAGAAAAATTGAGATGAAAACCCTTCTAGATATAATAGAGAAAAAAAATCAGGAGTTTGCTCAGTTGCCGTTTTTCGAGTATATGAAAGATGAAAGTGTTGATCCCCGCCAAAAACTGGCATTTGCGCCAGTGATCACCCCACTGGCGCTGGAGTTCAGCGAGTTGTGCAAGCGGGTTTTGCGAGAGGAACCCACGACAAACAAGATTCAAGAAATGGTGAATCGGCACACTCATGAAGAACATTTTCACTGGCAATGGCTGCTGGAAGACATGGAGAAGATGGGGATGAATTATTCCATGCCGTTCAGCGATGTTGTACGATTCATTTGGAGCGATCGCACCAAGGTATCTCGCTCCATGCTTCCTCTGTTTGAACGCTACACCTACCAAGCCGATCCGATCGTGAAACTGGTGGCGATCGAGGTTTCTGAAGTCACAGCCAATGTTTTTTTCCGGGCAACCAATCCGGTGGCAATGCAACTGCAAGCCATGACTGGGCATGAATTCCGCTATTTTGGTATGTGTCACAATCACATTGAAAATACCCACACGCTCCATACTCCAGCCTCTTTGCAAGCCATCAGAGAAATTGAAGTGCCAGAGGAGATTCGCCAACAAGCGATGGAGTTGATTGATGTCGCCTTTGACTATTTTGCAGAACTAATCAATGAATTTTTGGTTTACATCAAGACTCATTCCTACGAAAATCCGTTTGGCAAGGCGGCTCCTTCAGAGCGATCGTTGAGCGCAGTTTAATTTATTGCAATTGGTCAGTTGTTGCAGCGAGCGATGGTAGAGGGAATAACGCTTCTTTTCTACCATCGTTTTTCAGTAGTATTACGTTTCTAGTTACAAAGGGCTTGTGCCGTATTTATTAGATCGGTTTTTGCTGAAAAAATATGAGTGTAGTGTGAAAGTAACCTTGATTGTGGCTAGACTGAATCCATTGTCTTGAACAGGGTTTATGCTAAAAAGCTCGATCGGCATTCCAGGCTATCAAATTCGTGAAACGATCTACACCAGTTCCAGAACGCTGGTTTACCGGGGCTGGCGAGAGTGCGATCGCACCCCCGTTGCGATCGAAATTCTGAAAACGCCTTATCCGAGCCTGGTTGAATTAGCGCAGTTCAAGAACCAATATGCGATCGTCCAAACTCTGAACCTGCCTGATGTTGTCCGTTCCTATAGTCTGGAGAGCTACCAAAATCAGCTTGCTCTGATTATGGAGGACTTCGGAGGCATTTCGCTCGAAGAGTATGCAGCGCTTTGGGGTCAGCAGTCTGAAGTGAGTACCTTACTTCCTAACGATCCTCGCTGCCAGCCACAGTTTCTCACCGAATTTTTGCAGATTGCGATCGCCCTTGCCCAATCGCTCAACAATCTCTACCGTCATCGCATTATTCATAAAGATATCAAGCCTGCCAATATTCTGATTCATCCCACCACCAAGCAGATTAAGCTGATTGACTTTAGCATCGCTTCCCTGCTGCCGAGAGAAACGCAATTCTTGACCAGTCCTTCAGTGCTTGAAGGCACGCTGGCGTATTTATCCCCAGAAGAAACCGGGCGGATGAACCGGGGCATTGACTACCGCACCGATTTCTATTCACTCGGCATCACCTTCTACGAATTGCTGACTGGGCAGTTGCCGTTTCAATCAAACGATCCGATCGAACTGGTACATTGCCACATCGCCAAACAACCCCCCGCCGTCCACAACCTGAATCCTGCCGTGCCACCGATCCTGTCGGAGGTGGTGAGCAAACTGATGGCGAAGAATGCCGAAGACCGCTATCAGAGCGCCTGGGGACTGAAGTACGACCTGGAAACCTGTTTGCATCAATGGAAAGCAACGGGCACAATAGTGCCGTTTAAGCTGGGACACCGGGATATTTGCGATCGCTTCGTGATTCCTGAAAAACTGTACGGTAGGGAGGCGGAAGTGACCATGCTGCTGGCAGCCTTTGAGCGGGTGCAGCAGGGAGCCACCGAACTGATGCTGGTGGCGGGCTGTTCCGGCGTGGGCAAAACGGCCGTCGTCAACGAAGTGCACAAGCCGATCGTGCGCCAACGCGGGTACTTCATCAAAGGCAAGTTCGATCAATTCCAACGCAATATCCCCTTCTCGGCGTTGGTGCAGGCGTTCCGCGACTTGATGGGACAACTGCTGACCGAGATCGATGCCCAGATCGATCTCTGGAAGAGCAAGATTCTGGCTGCACTGGGCGAGAATAGCCAGGCGATCGTGGAGGTAATTCCAGAACTCGAACGAATCATCGGTCAACAGCCTCCTGCGCCGCAACTATCCGCCAGTGCAGCCCAAAATCGCTTTAATTGGTTGTTCCAAAAGTTCATCCAGGTTTTCACAACGCAAAAGCATCCTCTGGTGATTTTTCTGGATGACCTGCAATGGGCAGACTCCGCCTCGCTGAAGCTGATGCAACTGCTGATGAGCGAACCAAAAACCCACTATTTGCTGGTGGTGGGTGCGTATCGGGATAACGAAGTAACGCTGGTGCATCCGCTAATGCAGGCGATCGAAGAACTGCGGCAGGCATGGGTCACGGTCAATAAAATTGCTCTGGCTCCCTTGACACCCACCCACCTGAATTACTTGATTGCCGATACTCTAAATACCTCACCAGAGCAAGCAATTTCCCTGACAAGGTTAGTGCATCAAAAGACCCAGGGGAATCCTTTCTTCAGCAATCAATTTCTCAAATCGCTTCATGCCGATGGACTGATTGTATTTGACGCCTCGATGGGCGGTTGGCACTATGACATCGCCCCAATCCGCGCTCTGAGCCTGATTGAGGATGTGGTGGAATTTGTGGCCCGGCAATTGCACAAGTTGTCGCTGGAAACCCAAAATGTCCTGAAACTGGCGGCTTGTATTGGCAACCAGTTTGACCTGGAAACGCTGGCGATCGTGTATGAGCAATCTCCCACAAAGACGGTGGCTGCTTTGTGGCAAGCCCTCAAAGCAGGACTGATTTTGCCTTTGGGCGGCGAGGGGTACAAATTATTCCAGGCAGATCGTTCGACATTTGTGGCAGAAAATGCACCCATCCCTAGCCACCAGGAAAAACCGATCGTCTCCTACAAGTTTCTTCACGATCGCGTCCAACAAGCCGCCTACTCCTTGATTCCAGACGATGACAAACAGGCGACTCATCTCAAAATCGGGCAACGGCTGTTGAACAATGCGCCAGAAGCCGAGCGAGAAGCCAACGTTTTTGAGATTGTCAATCACCTGAATATCGGTATCGAGTTGATGCGTTCGCATGATGAGCGGGAGCAACTCGCTCAACTCAACCTGATCGCAGGACGAAAAGCCCTCGCTGGCACCGCACACAAAGCTGCTATTGAGTATTTGACCGGGGGAATCCGCTTGCTGCGATCGGACTGCTGGCACCGTCAGTATGCGTTAACCCTGTCCCTGCACGAGTCAGCGACTGAAGCGACGCACCTCTGCGGAGCCTACGAGCAGATGGAGCAACTGGCCCAAGCCGTGATGCGGCAAGCCAAGACTTTGCTCGATCGGGTCGGCATTTACGACATCAAAATTCAGGCCTATACAGCCCAAAATAATGTGCTGGCAGCGATCGCTCGGGAAGCGATGGCACAGTTCGGTCTCGTGTTTCCAGAGGAGCCAACCCCGGCTGATATTCAGGCGGCTCTGCAAGAAACGGCTGTTCTGCTGGACGGGCGCCATCCAGAAGAACTAATCGATTTGCCAATTATGACGGCCGCAGACAAACTGGCAGTTGTTCAAATTGTGGCCAGTGTGGCTCCCGCTGTTTACATTGCTGCCCCGAATCTGTTTCCGCTGCTCATTTTGTCGCAGGTGAAAGCCTCGATTCAGTATGGCAATGCGCCATTTTCTGCGTTCTGCTATGCCTGCTACGGAATTCTTCTAAACGGGATTTTGCAAGACGTTGAAGCGGCCGATCGGGTGGGCAAATTGGCGTTAGGGTTGAATGCCAAGTTGAATATCAACGCCATCAAGCCCACGGTTTTGTATGTTGTGGGTGCCTTCATCATCTATCTGAAATCTCATCTCCAGAATGCTGTGCAGTTGATGTTGGAAGGCTATCAAATTGCGCTCGACACGGGAAATATCTACTACGTCGGCTTCAATGCGAAAGATATTTGTCAGTATTCCTATTTCCTGGGGCGGGAACTGCCTCGGCTAGAAGAAGATATGCAGGCTTACAGTCTTGTCCTGGAGAATTTCCAACAAACTACCACCCTTAACTACTGCCGGATTTATCATCAAGCGGTTCTTAACTTACTGGGCAAGGCCCAGAATGCTTGTGTTATGACTGGTCAAGCATTCAACGAGGAAGAATTATTGCCTCAGCTAATTGCTGCAAATGAATTTACAGGACTTCACTATTTCTACGTTCATAAACTAATTCTCTGCTACCTGTTTGGGGATCTGTCTTTGGCGATCGCAACTGCCACTCAAGCCAGACAGTATCTAGCCGCAGGCACCGGATACGCCACGATTCCGGTCTTTGAGTTTTATGATTCGCTCGCGGCGCTGGCTGCCTATCCTACTGCTACACCGTTTGAACAGGCCCAATTGCTGCAACGAGTGACTGAGAACCAGCAAAAAATGCAAACCAGGGCAAATCATGCGCCCATGAATTATCTGCATAAATTTGAGTTGGTGGCAGCGGAACGGTGTCGGGTGTTGGGTCAAACGGCGGTCGCGCTCGATCGCTACGATCGCGCGATCGCGGCCGCCAAAGCCAACGAATACACGCAAGAAGAAGCCCTCGCCAACGAACTTGCGGCTCGATTCTATCTGGACTGGGGCAAAGAAGCGATCGCTCAGGTTTACCTGACGAATGCCTATTATGCCTACGAACGCTGGGGCGCGAAGGCAAAGCTAGATGACCTGGAACAGCGCTATCCGCAACTTTTGGCTCCGATCGTGCAGGGCTCGGACGCAAGCTCTCCCATCCGGGGCGTCCGCTCCACCACCGCCGGGGCGGGACGCAGCGGTTCCACCATTTCCGAAACTCTAGATTTAGCAACGGCGATCAAAGCATCTCATGCGCTGGCCGGAGAAATTGAGTTGGAGAAGTTGCTGGCAACGTTGATGCAGGTAGTGATTGAAAATGCCGGAGCCGAAAAATGTGTACTGCTGCTGCGAAATGAGAAAAATTGGGTGATTGCGGCCCAAACCTCGACCAATGCCGAGATCGAAACTCCGTTAGAAGTGGCGACCCAACGCCCCGAACTCGGTGAAAATTCGGCGTTTGGGTTGCGCTCGCGACCCCTGCGATCGAGTCGCGACATTCCCCACTCCGTTGTCAACTATGTCTCCCGCACTGCCGAGCCTCTACTGCTGGATGATGCCCGACTGGAAACGACCTTTGCCACCGATCCCTACATGATTCAACAACAGCCCAAAAGCGTGCTGTGTATGCCAATCTGCAATCGTGGCAAGCTGATTGGCATGGTGTATCTAGAAAATAATTTGACGACCGCCGCTTTCACCCGCAGCCGTCTAGAAGTTCTGCGGTTGCTCACGGCGCAGGCAGCGATCTCGCTGCAAAATGCAATGCTATACAACAAGCTTGCCGTGGCAAAAGCGCAACTGGAGAAAGCAAACCACACGCTGGAACAGCGAGTGGATCGGCGAACTCAGGAATTGCACGAGAAAAATCAACATCTCTCTGCCACCCTACAGCAACTGCAACGCACGCAAACCCAATTAATTCAAACTGAGAAAATGTCAGGGTTGGGGCAACTGGTGGCTGGAGTTGCCCATGAAATCAACAATCCAGTGAACTTCATCTACGGCAATCTGATCCACACTGCTGAGTATACGCGGCATTTAGTGGAGTTAGTGGAGCTTTATCAACAGACCTATCCAGCGACCAACCGCCAAATTGAGGAGAAGATTACAGAAATCGACTTGGACTTCACGATCGAAGATTTGCCCAAGATACTGAGTTCAATGAAAGTAGGAGCCGATCGCATTCGTCAAATTGTCCTATCGCTGCGAAACTTCTCGCGACTGGATGAAGCAGAAATGAAGCCTGTGGACATCCATGAGGGAATTGACAGCACACTCATGATTTTGCAAAATCGGCTAAAAGCAAAACCCGATCTTCCTGCCATTGAAGTTATCAAAGAATACGGCGATTTACCAACGGTAGAGTGCTATGCAGGCCAGTTGAACCAGGTATTTATGAATATTCTGGCAAACGCGCTTGATGCTTTAGATAACTACAACGCTCAGCGTTCTGCGAAAGACGCACTCAATAATCCCAGTTGCATTACAATTCGGACTAGGTTATTGACTGACGATACTCAGTCTAGTCATTCTAAAAGAGTGGTGATTCAAATTCAAGACAACGGTTCTGGGATGACGCAACAGGTTAGACAACAGTTGTTTGACCCCTTCTTCACCACAAAACCTATTGGTCAAGGAACTGGATTAGGACTGTCAATTAGCTATCAAATTGTAGTTGCTAAACATGGTGGCTCCCTCCAATGCTTTTCTGAACCCGGTCAAGGGGCTGAATTCAGGATTGAAATTCCAGTTGCCCAAAGCAGTAGTGACTCTAATGCCCTGGCTAACTGAGTATTCGTAGGGCTCGGAGGAACGGTATTTGGAAAATAATGGCTGGAATCCTTGCTTGATAAGGGTTTAAAGTGCTGCGAAAGCGGATGGTTTCAGCGGGGCTATTTCTGGTAGGACTTATATCAATACTCCGGACAGTTTTTAAGCAGCTAAAGTACCATAAGACAAGACTGAAGGAAGGTTAGGGTGATTTAAAATCAAATCCGGGTCTAAATCTAACTTATCAATAAAGGTAGAAAGTAGATGCTTATTGAATTCCAGACGTTTATAAGAGGCCATAGAAAACACAAACGACTTGGCAGATGAATGACAACTAGAGAGTTCATGTTTAGCTAAGTTTAAGGCAATAAGACTGGCATTAAAATGAAAATCAAGCCGTGGTAAATGACGAGCTTGACAATCAGACAATCCCGTAAATTGCTTAGCATCACGAAAAATAAATTCAATCTGGAAACGAGCCTGATAATATTCAAGAATTTGCTCAGGTGGTAGGTGAATATCAGTGCTAAACAATAAAGCATTTTTGATTTTGCCGTTGGCTTGAACCTCAGAGATACAAACCAAACAAATTGGGCAATTTAAACAACAACTCCACACAATCAATGTATATAATGAAACTCCGGGTTTTAGGTCTTTAACAAAATTAAGACGACTCAAATCATGGCAGTCAACCTGTGCGATCATATTTACGTGGAGCTCCCAGCTTCTTTTGTTCACCTGTATAGAGATAGCGTAGGGACGGCATCACTTCTTAACTTGCCAATAAAGTCTAAATTTAAGTCCCGCACAGCATCCCAGAATTTAGAGCGATAGTAATAGCCATCAGCCACCAAATAACGTACAGAAGTGGGGAAAAAATAACGAGTATTCTTCAAATGTTGTGCATAGTCATCAACTCTTGTGATGTCAGGCTTTGAGCTTTGAGAGTCCGGGTTTTTTCGAGATTTTTTTGAGCGGTTATTCTTCGGGTTTTTGGGCATTTTTTTCACGGGCTTTATTTGAGGGCGTGACGGAGTTTGTTGTACGCTTAAGCTATAAGATAAACGAGTCTCAATTTCGACAATAGAAATTACAGAAATTTCCAACCCCTGTGACGATTTACCAGCTACACCATTATAAAAATAAGCCTTGCCATCAGTTTGTTTGCCGCTTTTGCTTAAAAAAGAACAATCAATAACAGCAATAATTGTGTGGTCAGGGTTTAAAGCTTCTTTGAGAAAATATTGATTAAATTGTGGAAAGTTAAAGTTTTTGAGAAAGTGACGACGGTAGGTTTTTTCACTCAAACAGCTATAACGACTGAGATTCGTGAAGTTGACCTTGCCTTCTTGCCAGCAAAATAGTTGAAAATAAAGTGATTAAAAACTTCTTTTGGGGTTGACTAATCCCCGGCATTTGTTGTAAGATGGATTCAATAATCTTCATGTATGCAATCTGTTGAGCTTGTGTGTTTTTATAGCTTAACCGAAAAGAGTGCCTTTTTTTCTGTTTATTTTTGGTTCAGATTGCACTCACTTTTTTCACTTCTCTGCTGTATTGCGATCGCCTCCCTCTTTAAAAACTGTCCGGAGTATTGTTATATCACTTCCGGTTGCACGAGCGACATGATTGTTGATTGTTGACTGTTAACTGTCAGTCGAAAAACTGAATGAGAGTTGAGTGTTGACTGTTGACTCGATTTTACGCCCGACGATGAAGCGCGGATTTGATATTACTCCTAAAGGAGTCGTTTTTTCTTGGCAGGAATTAGTCTCGCTTCGCCATTGACAGCATCCCTCTTGCTCGCATCCGCACCGGGCGGGGAGAAAACCCCGCCAGCAGTTCTCTCTACTCGCCCTCCGTCAAAGCTGAATCTTGCTGGTGCTGCGAGTTTCTATAAAAACTAGCAATAATCGCCACCATCAACCACCAAAGCATATTAACTTCCGGCCGGTACCAAACGGTATCGAAAAAACCGTGGGCCATCATGCCGGCTAAAGTTGCGATCGCCCCAATCAACCAAAACGCCTGATTCGATTTAAGATTTGGGGATTCTTCCTGCGAGTTAGAGCTGTTAAATTGCGCGTCGCGCAATCTTTTTATCTGCAACAAACCTTGATTGACGGTAACAGTCATCAGCCACAAAAAACACATTAAACCGATAAAACCGGTTTCAACAGCAATTTCCAGCAGCACGGAATAAGCGCTCAAAGCAGTGAATTTCGGCTTCATATAAAGCGGATAAACTTTATTAAACGCAGTGTTTCCGGGCCCAATTCCGAGAATAGGCCGATCGCGAATCATGTCAATCACCGCCGTCCAAACATTAATCCGAAAATTGTTGCTGCTGTCGCCGCGGCCGATAAACATACTCGAAACTCGTTCGCGCAAAGGCTCCACCAAAGCCACTCCCAAAATTAACGCCCCAGCCAAACTTCCCAACCCTAACGGCAGCGCCCAAGTCCGCCAGAACCGAGGCATCAAAGGGCTGTACCAGTACCAAAGCAGCACTAAAAACACCACAAGCAGAGCCACAAAACCGATCCAAGCACCCCGGCTGTCGGTGTAGCGCAAACACGCTAAATTTACCACCAGCATCGTCAGCGCTAAAAGTTTTGTTCCCAATCCTTTCCACACAAAAAGTGCGGCGGCGCTCAATGCAATTGCCGGCAGCAAATAGGAACCCAGCAAGTTTGGATTGCCCAAAAAGCTGTAAACTCGCGTGACATCGGCTTGAGTAGAAGTCGGATCGTTCCAAGTAGCTAATGGCGGCACTTTATCAATCCACTGCCGCACGCCGTAGAAACTGACAACTAGAGCGACGTTCAAATATACGGCAATTAACCCGGAGCGCAAACGGGAATCTCGCAATATCCGCGCCATCAGCGCAAAAAACAGCAAATACAGCGTTAGCTTGCTCCAACCTGTAAAAGCGGCGGCTTTCACAGGCGACATTGCGGTGGCGACGGTGGCGATCCCCCAGTAGAGCAGTACCAGCAAGTGAATCGGTGTTAGGGCGATCGCGCGATCGTCCGAAACAGTCAGCAGCACCCAAAATGCAGCGCCAGCCGCCATCAACACCCCCACCAAGGCATTGTTCACAAACGGCCCCAAACCGAACGTCAAGGCCAGCAAAACAAAACCCAAGGGTTCTGCCCACTGCATCAGCCAGCTACTCTGCCGCCAACTGCGCGCATTGCCGATCGCCAAATTTAATAAATAACTGCCACTTTGCCACTGAGAGAGCGGCAAATTTGCCAGAGTTAACTGTTGCCAAACTGAATTCATTTCAATTTTAGATTTGTACTTAGTAATCGGGCATTGGGCATCGGGCATTGGGCATTGGTTATTGGTTATTGGGAATTGGTTATTAGTTATTATTGGTTATTGGGAATTGGTTATTATTGGTTATTGGGAATTGGTTATTAGTTATTTTATTATAAAACAACTAACAACTAACAACAGTCAACTAACTTCATCCCTTAACAACCAACTACCAACAATTAACAACTGTCAACTGTCAACTGTCAACTGTCAACTGTCAACTGTCAACTGTCAACTGTCAACAGACTTCATCCTTCCAACAACTCCGTAGCATTGGTACAAGGAAGCCAGAGCACGTAGCGATATCCAGATTCCGGGGTGCCTTGAATCGAGAGTTGGCCGCCTTGAATTTCCACCAATTGGCAGCAAAGCAGCAGCCCCAAGCGTTCCCTGGCCCCGTAACCAGCTAACACCGGTGCGGTATCTGCGGCATTCTCGGCTACCAAAGACGCCAATTCAGAAAACGCCAGCGTTAATCGCTGGGAACCCTGTGTCTGTGTCGGGAGTTGCGGTTCTAGTCCGAGGGAGCAGGTTTCGGAGTTCGATCGCGAATCGCTACCCGCTCCGACCTTCAACAAGTAGTCGGAGTAGAGTTTAGCATGGGGCAAACTTTCTCCCAACCAAGGATGAAAAACCCAAACTCCGATGTTGATACCGTCTTCTTTGCGAGAAACGTGGACTCTAATCACACTGCCTGCCCCAGCAGATTGAATAATGCTAAAAATTAAGTGGTGGAGCATTTGCTGAACTTTATCCTTATCGGCCAACCAGATGCGCGGCCCGGGCCCCATCGACAAGTTAATTTCTTGCTCTTGTCTGCTTGCCGCCGGCGACAGGATTGTCACAACCTGCTGGCACAAAGTTTCTATATCGACTGCGGTTCGCTTCAAGGTGAAAGCGGAATCATCTAGTTCTGCCAGTTCCAAAATTTCTTCAACTAGCGCTCGCAAAGACCGGCTGCTGTCTTGGATTACGTCGATATATTCTTTTTGCTTGCTCGTTAAGGGGCCGTAAATTTCTTGGCTCAACACGCTTGCCATGCCGATGACAGAAGTGAGCGGGGTGAGTAATTCCTGCGCTAAATGATTGAGCAGTTTTACCTTAATTGAGTGAGTAGACAAATCGATAGGTTTGTTAGTCATCGGTAATTTTTATTGGTTCATTGTCGAGCTAGCCTTGGCGGTTCATTAGACCTATTCCAAAAGTCTATAACAATCAGTTTACAATTCACCACAGAAAAACGTAGGGAAGAAAAATATATATTCTTTCTTCCCTCGAACCTCTTCCTTCTTCCCCTGAACCTCTTGCTTATCTGACTAATTAAGATTTAATCATTGCTTCTAAAGCTGATTGCAAGTCTTGAGTGAGTTCGGCAACTGCTAACCTGCGGCCCTTTTGATATCCCTCCCAGCGATCGCCCACTGATATCGGTTCGCCCACGGTCATTTGTACTTGCTGTTTGCCCAACTTGGGGCGGCCGAAAGGATTTCCCCCTTTGATGCGAGCCAGTACGTCCCACAGCAGTAAAGTTGTTTCTGCCAAACGTTCTGCTGTCAGCTTTTCTTCGACGTACCTGCCCGTGACGGACACGAAACTTTCTACAAGTCTCATGTGCCACATCCGAAGACTTGCTTCTTCAGCGAGGCGATCGGCTAATCCTCTTTCTAAGGGACAAAGTGCTGCAATATCTTTGATATCTTCTCGATAAATATAGTCCCAGCCTGCTTGTTCCAGACGGCGGCAGCGGTCTATTAAACTGCCTTTGGGCTTTAAGTTGAAATACTCTTCTGCTACTTGCAAAGCCACGTCTAACAGTGCTTTCAGTCGAGCGATCATTACTTCATTGCCCGAATCGTTTGCAGTTTTTTCTGGGAGCGAGAACGATGTTAAAATAGATGTTTGTGGCTGTAATGTTTTATGATAAAAACGGCTGTAAAACTCTTCCATCACTGCTAGCAAATGACCGCCCAGTCGGATAAGGCGCAGATATTGGAATTTGTGATTAGGGTTTTCGGAATCGGGATTGGCGGTCTCTAAGTTGGCGCTCTCGGTGCGATCTAAGGGTGGCAGTCCGCAATCAATTTCTAATTGAGTTAAAAGTTTTTCTAGGGGTTGCCAAGGTGGGTTGACATAGCGGTATTGAATGCCGATCGGCACAATTAAAACTTTTTCAGTGCGTCCGGCTTTTAGCAAATCTTCAACGCACCAGAAGCTCATTTGAGCAATTCCCGGTTCGAGGGGGCTAACTATTTCATTGTGACCGTTGGTAGCGCCTTCTGGGGCGGCGGCGATCGGGAATTGGCTGTTGGCAAATAAATTGCGGGCCGATCGCAATCCGGCGCGATCGATTTTACCGCGAACAATCGGAGTGCCGCCGAGGTGGGAATACAACCAGCCGACGCCGGCACCAGCCCAGAGGGGAATGCCGCGATCGTAGATAAAGTGCGAATGTACGGGGAATTGTAGGGGAATGCCTTTTGCCCGCGCAGCTTGCGGAACGAGTTTCCAAACCAATTGTCCCAAACAGTAGGGATCGTCTGAGTTGGGGTGGCGGAAGGCCAGCAAGAAGCGAACTTTCTGATTTTGAAATTGGTGGAATAGTTCGGCGAGGGTTTCGACGTTTTCGGCTTGAATGTGGCTGATATTCGTCCGAAATCGCAGCCAGCAGGGGAGTATTTGTTGGCAGCCCTGCACGACTAGGGGGTTATAGGCTGGGGGTATGAATTCCAGCGGCGGCTGAACTTGGTTAATTGAATTGGGCATTTTGCGATTTTAAATTTGAGATTTGAGATTTGAAATTACTAGGCTGGGGTAAAAGTTGGAAATTTTTAGTGATTTCCTACTGTATCAGGACTTAGGTAAAAGGACAGCGGTAAGGTGCGCATTGCAAACCTGCAATATAGAGGTTCTACGTAAGTCCTGAAGGACTAAATAAACCAAGTTTCTAGTCGCAGGCGCGTCATATCAATTCCGGTTGCACGAGCAACATGACAGGTCGGACACGGCAGTGCCGTTTCCCTACCCCGATTAATTGTAGGGACTTAGGCACTCGCGGTGTCCTGACTGTGGGTAACATTAATTCCGATGCTACCGGATTTGATATCAGTTCTGTCACTAAAATGTTCGCAATCTCAAATCTCAAATCTCAAATCTCAAATCCTATTGTGCCACTTCAAAAATCATTTCTTGGAAGTTGATGACATCCGATCGCGGATCGCAGTGGGTGACTTTGACTTCTAGCCGATCGCCTATTTCGACCGATCGACCAAATCGCATTGCCAATTCTAAACCCAAATCTTCCAATAAAATCAATCCGAGATTGCTGTCTTCCCTCAGCCAGCGCAGCATTAAAGCTTCCCAAACTTCATCGGGGTTGCGCCGCAAATATTCCAATCCCCAATAACGGTTAGTTTGGCGTTCGACGGTGGATGCTTCTTTAACTGCGGTGCCCAGACACATCACAATGTCCTGTATTTCTTGGGCCGTAAAAGGTAGGGGTTCGCCCCGCAGGTGGGCTTTGATTTGGAAGTGAGTCAGCAAGTCGGTATAGCGGCGGATCGGGGAAGTAACTTGAGTGTATGATTCCAAACCCAAGCCGGCGTGGCGTCCGGGGGTCAGCCCCATTTCGCTGCGGGGCATACAGCGGCGCACGGCGCAAGCGCGGGCTGGGCCTGCGGGCACGGCCAGCAGTTCTTCATCGGGAGGGAGTTCGGGCTGTGGCTGATAGCGGTAGGGTATGGGCAGGCTGTGAGCTTGACCGTAGCGGGCGGCTAGTTCGCCGGCTAAAATCATCATTTCGGCTACTAGCAGTCGCGCTGTGGAGTCGTCGATGACGTGAATTTTGATGTCGTCGCCGTTGACTTTGATGACGGATTCGGGCATGAAAATGCTGATTGCGCCTTGGGCTTCCCGCCATTTTTGCCGCAGTTTTGCCGCAGAGGCGATCGCGCCTATTTCCGGTTCTGCTTCGATTCCCAACTCCAGCATTTCGTCTACGTCATCGTAAGTTAAGCGGTAAGTGGGTTTTATGGTGCTGATGTGGATGCTGTAATCTTGAGCCGCGCCGATTTCGTCTAAGGTGACGCTGAAGCTGAGCGCGCTGCACTCTTTGCCTTGAATTAAACTCATCGGCCCGGTTGCCAAAGCTGGGGGAAACATGGGGATCATTCCCGTGGGCAGATAAACCGTAGTGGTGCGCTTTCTGGCTTCGAGGTCGAGTTCGTCTCCGGGGGATAGCAAGCGGGTGGGATCGGCGATGTGTATCCAGAGTCGCTGCTGGCCGTTTTCGAGGAATTCTAAGCTGAGGCCGTCGTCGATTTCGGTGGTGCTTTCGTCGTCGATCGTGTAAACCTTGAGGTGAGTTAAATCGAGACGATTTGTGTCCGAGTCGGTTGGGGGATTTTCTAGGCAGCGTTGGGCCACTTCTAATACCTTTGCGGAGAATTGTAGGGGAATTTGGCTGCGCCGCAAAAACAGGTTTTCGTGGCTACTCCACAGGCCGAGATCGACTAGGAGCCCAAATGCTGCTTCGGGGTTTTCGGACCGTTGTAAGCTGGCTAAAGTTTCTAAGGCCGGGGTGCGGTGCGTTGCTTCTTCTCCGAGAAGGGCAAAGCGTTCTAGGGCGTCGAGGCGAGTTCTGTCGCTATTTTCCCAATCTACATTTTCCCCTGCCAGCCGCTGTTTGACTCGCTCCCAAAATCCTTGGGATTCTTGGTGTCGCTGCTGTTCTACTTCTTGCTGGTGTTTGATTTCGGCTACTTGGGTCGCCGATCGCGGTTCGTAGCGATCGCCCTTTTGTTTGAAATACAATTTATCTGTTGATAGCAAACAGTAAGCCGCGTAACACTGGGCCGCACTACTCTCGGAAAATAACAGCATTGCCAGGGATTCGGGATCTGTCGTTTCTCCGTCGCCGACTAGGAGTTCCCAAGCTACTTCCAAACTCGACGGATCTGAGTAGGCTTCTACTTCTTTGAGAAATTTGGGAATGTCGGAGGGTTTGTAAGTTTCTCCGACTGCTTCGTAGCTGATTTGTTTGGGCGGTATGCTGTGCGGTTGACCGTTTTCGTCTACCACGATCCAGTTTTTCTTGCCATCGGGGCGATCGGCCACGGCCAGACGGCGGTCGCCGTGCACTCTAAATTCTATTAACGTTCCCTTCTCCACTTGCCCGCTTTATATTTGAGATTTTGGATTTTTACAGTTGCTACTTATCGAGTTTCGAGCTTGCGATTTTAGATTTTGGATGTTGGCAATTTTTCGGGTCAATTGTGAAAGTTAAAATCTAAAAAATTGTTTTTTTTATTCCTTATTTTTAACTTTTGACTTTTGATTAAGACTTGCGCCGCAGCGACTCTCCACCCTAGTTCGCGATTATTTCGCTGCCTTTTTGCTGCCTTCTTAATGACAGAAATACGTTGTTTTCGCGCAAGTCTTAATTCCCAGTCCAAAATCTAAAATCCAAAATCCAAAATCCTGTTAACCTTCTTGGTTTACGAAGGGCATCAAAGCTACAATTCTTGCTCTTTTGATGCTTCTGGTCAGGTCTCGCTGCTGTTTTGCCGTCAAACCGGTAATCCGGCGGGGCAAAATTTTACCGCGTTCTGTGACGTATTTTTTGAGCAAATCGACATCTTTGTAGTCGATCGGGTCTCCTGGTTTGATGGGCGAAACGCGCCGGCGGAAGTAAGTCATGGTTTGTTGTTTGTTGACTGTTGACTGTTGACTGTTGACTGTTAGTTTTGAGTTTTTAGTTATTAGCCGTTAGTTGCTAGCCGTCAGGAAAGCATTGGTTAGTTATCTGCTTTTTGTGGGTCAATATTCTGTTGCCAACAACTGATGACTGATGACTAAGGACTAATGACTAATCACTACTTGATCTCTTTGTGGGCAGTGTGCTGGTTGCAGTGGGGGCAGAACTTTTTGAGTTCCAGCCGCGCCGTCGTGTTGCGACGGTTCTTGGTGGTGGTGTACCGAGACACGCCTTTTGAGCGTTTGCTTACGTTTGTACGGCACTCAGTACACTCTAGAGTAATTATGATGCGGACGCCTTTAGCCATAATTCTAAATAAATTTCGACTAATTTAAACACAATTTATTATCTTCTCACATTGCTCTGCACTTGGTCAAGCAATCTTCTAACTTTGATGTCGAGGGAGTAGCCGCGGCGGGTTCCGACGACGATCGTCCCGCCGAGTCGATCGTGGAAAGCTTGAGGGAACCTTTCTGCGGAGGTGAGGGCAACGCTACAGTCGATCGCCAGGGGCAGTATCAGCAGCAAGACGGCGGCGTTGGTAGATGTGATCCCAGCTATACCTGCGAAGGCTAAGGCGGCGCAAATGCCCAGCAATGCCTCGCGCTTGCACAGTTCTTGCACTCCGGGAGTCCGTTGGAATCGGGTATCGGCAATTTTCATGTCCAAAGCCCAGCGCCCGAGACTTTGACCTTTATTTTTCCTGACGATGGCTACGCGCATTATCAGCCACAGCAGGACAAAAAATATGGTTTGGACGATCGCATTAGTGCCCAGAAGCAAACTGGGCAGCCAAACTGCGATTCCGTCGATGCAGAGGGCTGCGGCGCGGCGGCCGACGGATACTTTGGGAAGGAGAGGAACTAGGTCGGAACTCATAGGCAAAAAGGTCGATCGCCACTAGCAACTTTTTCATCTTAAGCTGTGGATTTATCGATCGGCATCAATCACCGTAAATCAACGTCAAAGCCAACCGCTAATTATTCAAGCTGAAAATGGATTTTCGCCGATTCCCAACTGCGTTTTCGACTTTTCCACCTGTTCCCAAAGTGTTTGGATCTGACTAAAAGCCTGTTCCACAGTGATTTTACCGTTAGATGTCAAGGAACTGATGTAACCCACCCGCTGAGAAAACTCTTGTAAATTCGCATTAAATACCAAATTCTCTGGCTTGACTTCACCGTAATAGCGATTTTGAGGATATAAAAAATTTGAATTTGCTACCATTGATTTAACCTCGGCTGAAAAATTGTTTTCTGAACTTATCCAGATCATTGTAAACCGCGCTTTCCTCCTAAAGTTGTGCTGTAAGTAGCAAAAAGTATGTGATATTTTGCGAGCTTTTTTGTGATTGGAATTACACGTAGAGATGATGGCGATAAAAACATAAGTAATTTCACGTGTAGAACTTACGCAGGCGGGGTCAACAGCCAGGTTTCTGCGTTAACGCTCATCACCTCTGATTTTGCGTAAAAACCTACTTTTTGTTTGTCCAGGACAGACTTATTCAAATAAGTGACAAAAACCCCAAAAATGGATATGATTATTGCCGAAATAAATAGTTAGACTTTTAGTAAAAAAGTGCATAATATCTGCAAATGCGCGATCGCCCCGTCCCAAACCCCGGCTGAGGCAAGTTTTAATCAAACTTGCCTTAGCCGTAATTGCTGCTGCTGTTATCGCCTTCAACATTCCTCACTCCTTAATTCCCGTGTTTAAAGAATCCGCATCCCAAGCAACGCCGCCACCAGAAATCCAGAAGGTGCTCGCCGGCCGGCGCAAAATTGTGATACTGGGCGACAGCATCACCGAACCCGGGAAATACCCCGGAGGTTACGTTGTCTGTGAGTGCTAAGTTTGAATAGTAACACTTGCTTTTGGTCAAGCAGGAAGTGTTGGAATCCCTAAGCTTTTAGCTACTGCGAAGTAGTATAGCATTGACAATCAAAATCAGCCACATTTTTTATTTTGTAAGTGATTTAGTCCTTAAGTCTCTGCTAGATTGTCTTTAGCTCTTAATAAGAGCATGATAGTGGTTGAGAACTTAACTTTTATTTGCGGTTTGCTTTCCACCCAGTCCACTTTACGTCAAGTTTCTCGGCTCAATATCAAGGTTAAAAATGCAATGACACAATGCACTAACAAGGCATTGGACAGTAATTCGCAGGAGGTTTTATGGCAATGGTTGACTACTCGCTTTTCACATTGAAGCTTTTCTCGGCACTAGGCTGCGGGCTGATGGCTGGAGTCTTCTTCGCCTTCTCGACGTTTGTGATGAAAGCCCTTGCCAGACTCCAACCAGCACAGGGTATTGCCGCCATGCAAGCCATCAATATAACGGCGATTAATCCGTTATTTATGACGGCGCTATTCGCAACGGCTGCTGCTTGCATCTTTCTGGCTATCTCCTCGCTGTTAAAGTGGCACCAACCCGGTGCCGCCTATTTGCTCGTTGGCAGCCTGCTCTATCTTGTGGGTACTGTAGGAGTGACGATCGCGTTCAATGTGCCGCTAAATGATGCGCTGGCGACTGTCGAGCCAAGCAGCACTGACGGTGCGGGCCTATGGGTTCGATACCTTACCGAATGGACGTTCTGGAATCATGTTCGGACGGCTGCGGCGCTGGCGGCATCGGCTTCGCTGACCATTGCGCTCAGTTATCGAGCGGTACAATTTTAATTTTACATTTTTAATTTTGAGCGATCGCGCGATAACTGAGCGCAAAAACGAAATTTATTGAGGAGGGTAATTATAATATGGTTGTGCTGCTGGAGGGTCATCTTATCGCACTGTGCTAAGAAAAACATACGCGATCGCCAAAAAAGCAGAGCGCCACAATTTGGCAAAACTAATAGCCTGTGCGGTTATATTACTGCCTGCAAACCTCGCTTTTTCTGCTCCTACTTATTTGGGTAGCGAAACAATTGCTGAGGCTGACAGCGCTAAATTTACTCAAAAGGTTAACATCATCCTGGCTCAAAATAGCACCCAGGTGCCGCTGAGCATTCGGTATGGTGGGACAGAAGCTAGGGGAGGCTTTGTCCTCATGCAACTTACTGCACCCAATCGAGATACAACTCAACCGGCTTACGGTGGCAAGCTTCGTTTCTACGATGTTCATCTTGCCAAAATGTTTGAAACTTCCCATTTTTTGTGCCAGCAGTTTAGAGGCGTTTCCGGTTATGAATGGGTTTATTCAGCAGGTAATGGAAGTATTCGCATGGGAAACTTTAGAATTCCCTGTAGTTTAGCTAGCGAAATGGCTTCAACCTACGGCTTAGGTAAGCCAGAACGCACAAGCATTGCCAAAGATACCGAGGGCGGCCCTCCTGAATCAAATGTCTATTCTATTCCGATTTTAGACATCACCGGTTCTAAGGTTCAGCAGTGGATGAATTTTGTGCAAAAGTTTAAACCAACTAGCAGGGATATGTAGCGACCTGCAATACTAAACGCTCAAACCTGTAATAAGCGTCATTTCTCAGCATTCGACCGATCGCAAATCGACCGATCTGGCCGAACGTCTCACGCCGAAGTCCAGGATTGTTTGCAACTAGAGCGAAATTGATGGCTCACTCTCAGAAGACTCAGGCTAAAATCTAGGATTAAAGTGAGGACACGCATCAAATAGGCTCTTTTTTATTCTTCCTTCTTCCTTATGTCTCCAAATGCGCGATCGCCCCGTCCCAAGTCCCGGCTGAGGCAAGTTTTAATCAGACTTGCCTTAGCCGTAATTGCTGCTATTATTGCTTTCAACATTCCTAACTCTTTAATTCCAGTGTTTAAAGAATCCGTATCCGAAGCAACGCCGCCGCCAGAAATCCAAAACGTGCTCGCCGGCCGGCGCAAAATTGTGACAGTGGGCGACAGCATCACCGAGGCAGGAAAATACCCCGGAGGTTACGTTTGGCTGCTGCAACGCTATCTGAATGCCCTTTATCCCGATCGGAAAATCGAAATCGTTAACGCCGGGATCTCCGGTAACAAGGCGACTGATATGCAAGCGCGCTTCCAGAAAGATGCGATCGACCAAAAGCCAGATTTAGTGATGATTAATGTCGGAGTAAACGACGTTTGGCACGCTTTCTTCGACTTCCAAAACCTGCGGTTTTATCCGCAAGGCCAGTTGCCCACCGGAGTACCACTGGCACAATATCGAGAGAAAATAACTCAAATGGTTCTGGCGGCAAAAGCCGCAGGAATTCGAGTTGTACTGCTTTCTCCTACTCCGATCGGCGAAATTCTCGACTGCCCAGAAAATCGCCGGTTGCAAGACTATATTGCCGCGATGCGAGAAATTGCGTTGCAGAATCAGTGCTTATTTATCGATTTAAATGCACCTTTTCGGGAAGTTATCGGCACGTATCAAAAGCACGCGGGTAAAACTTTGAATTTGTTAGCGGCAGATGGAGTTCATCCCAATCCGTCGGGATATCGAATTATTGCTTTTACTATCTTGCGCGGTTTGGGCGTACCCGCAAAGGATATTGAGAATTTGGAAGTCAAAACTTAAATCTTTGAATTTAGTTAAGTGTTGACTATTGGCTGTTGGCTGTTGACGGTTAATTGAAAGTATCCAGGGTACAAGCCCCCTGATTTATCTCTGGGGTAAATTCTTCAAATCTCAAATCATTCACTTGGGGGATGATACCGCTTCAACCAACAGCTACCGATAATCACCAACGCCACCACAACTATAATTTCCGTCCAAAAAAACGAAAGGAAATCGCTGGCAGTGCCCACCGGCGGCACCCCCGGTTGAGCATTGCGAATAGCGGGAAAAGCAAACAGCATCACAGCAGTCCAACTCAGCATTCCCACTTCCGGCAACTTCCCAGATTGCATCACTTTTAATGCTAGCAAAAGTGCCATAGTTGACAGTACCCACATGATCACAATAATCACTAAGGCAAAGAATTTCACCGGGATTGAGCGAGTTGCAGAAACATCAATATAAATAAAGATAGAGGAATTCTCTTCCATAGGTTTATAACTGATGTCGAAACCGGGAACATCGGCATTAAACTTAAATTCCAGCGGTACGGGATTCAGTTCAAAGGGAGCAAACTTTTTACCAATCGAAGGCAGCGGGTCGATGGAAATAGCTACTTTAGCAATGTGCCTGTCAAACGGGTAATTGTTAATTTTTCCTTTGACTAAGTTAAATTTTAATGCAGGGACAATCATCGGTTTGCCTTCTTTAAAGGTAATCTCCGAATCCTGTACATTTGCGCCGTTAACTGTCATTAACAAGTCTTGAGCTGGGTAAGTTGGCCCTTTTTTATAGATACCTTTGAGTTCAAACTGCAAGCGGGATTCTAATTCATTTTTAATGGGATCGACTCCAATTACCGCCATTTTGACCTCAACCAAGCCTTTGGGGGCTACAGCCGTATCGGGAGACGGTCTGTAAGGCTCTTGGGCATTAGCATTGTGAGAGTAAATAGATAAGATAATTGCAAAAATTACGGCGAGGCTGCAAATTAAAATAAGTATTTTTTTGAGATTAAATTTGTTGACAGTTTGCATTTATTATGACTATTAGATAGAGAAGAATTCAGGAGTCAGATCGAATCCGGTAGCATCGGAATTAATGTTACCCACAGTCAGGACACGGCAGTGCCGTTTCCCTACAATTAATCGGGGTAGGGACACGGCAGTGCCGTTTCCTCCATCTCATGTCATTTCCGGTTGCATCGGAATTATATATTTGGATGGTCAGTACGAGCGTCCATAGCGAACGAAATGGATCGCGAGCGAGACGCTCGCACTACTGTATGATTCCGATTTAACCGGAGTTGATATCATGTCTGAGTGCAACCGGAATTGATATCAGGAGTTAGTTTCACCTTATATTTTGCACTTTTTTGATGAACAGGCTTTCCGGCCTGTTCCCCAATAAGCATTATGTTGTGTGGGGTGGACATTCTGCCCGCCCCTTAAGAGATTAAGGAAGCAGTACATTTGGTGTAAAGCTGCCGTGCAAACCGTAGGGAATGTGCTGTTTTAAATGCAAGCGCGCTAGGGGCCCTTTGGTGATGTCGCGAGCATCTAAAATCACTAAGGTCGATCGATGATTAGCTGCATCATACATTAAAACCAGCAGCCAGCCGTCATCCTCCGCAACAGCATCGGGACGGAGAACAAACACCGGTTCCCCCGCAAAACCGCGCGGTGCCGCACTCCAAATTTGCCTTTCACCAGTCACGAAGTCAATTTTGAGGATAGCTTGCAAAGGAGCATTTCCCGTGGGAGAATCCGCAGCACCGATATAAAGATATCGGTAAGGTTGTCCGACATTATTAGGATGCAAAGTTGGAAACTCGCAGCACCGAGTTTCAACAACTTGATGCTGCACGGTTTTGTCTTGCAAATTTAACTTAAAGCGCCACAATTCGCCCGCTGGAACGCTGTTAAAATCAATCTCCAGAAAATCGCCGTCATGCTCTACATTTGGAAATGATTCGTAACAAACTGAGTCAACAAAAACTTCGCCTGCTTCTTCCCATGCGTTGCAGTGGTGGAAGACAAAACAAGGTTCGGTTTCTAATATCTTCACCTCGTCAGTGCCGTTGCGGGGAATTAAAATTGCTTGCGTCGGGCGGTTTGGCGAAAATTGAATGCACTGGGCTGCACTCCGAAATCCTAACAAGAAAAGCAGGGGATTGAAGGAGACGGGATTTTGGAAAAATATGCAGTAATTCGGGGTAATTACCATATCGTGCAAGAAGGCAAAACCCGGTATTGCATGGGCGTGACGCTGCAAAAGTTTGCCGCTTTCGTCGAATTCGTAAATGGTAATTGTACTCGACAAACCGGGCTTGACGGAAAAGTTGACTAATCTGTCTCCTTTACCGTTTTTCCCTTTTTCAATTCTGGGGTGGGCGGCGAAGGCTTCACCGGGTTCCAAGATGCCGTCTAGGGTATCTAAGCCGAGTGTTTCTAGGGTTAGTGGGTCGAGTCTGTAGGGCTGTGCTGCTTCCCAAAGTGCTAGCAGTTTGTCGCCCCAATAAATGATGTTGGTGTTGGCAATGTTTTTGATTTTGACATCAAAGATGTTGGCTAGCCAGCCCCCCGGTTTCTGTGTGCCGAAAACGCCTCGGTGGAGAATTTTTCCGGCTTTTTGTTCGGCGAGATAGCCTTCTGTGTGTATGAATCGGTTGCGGAAATGGGCGCGACCTTCGGAAATTGCGATCGCACAAACCATCCCGTCACCGTCAAACGGGTGGTGGATGCGCTGGCCGTTGACATCCAATAATCCGGGCCCGTTGCGAAAGAATGTGCCTTGCAAGCCGGGGGGGATTTCGCCTTCTATGTCGTCAATCCAGTAATCGGATTCGTTGGGTTGGGATTCGTAGCCGCGCTGCCAGTCTGTGCGATCGTATGATGGGTTTGGGGCGGCTGTTTGAGGTGCGGAAAGTTGTAAGTTTGGCATTGGTGTTACGGGAGCGAATTTTTTAACCGCAGAGAACGCAGAGGGCGCAGAGAGGGTGAAAGTCGAAGAATTGGGAAACACAGTTAAATTCAGCCGTGTATCAGTGTCAAAATCCGTGTATGCCTGCCTTTATTTGCTATCTGCGGTGCGGTTTTGTGACCTTACTGTCGGTACTAAGTCGGGAAAGTATTCGGGCATGAAATGCTGTCCGCCTGGTTTGGAACTGCCCAGTTCGGGTTCTAATACGGGAAGAGACTTTTGAGAGTTTGGATCGCCGCTTTCTGTACTCTCGGCGGGCAGCCAATGTAAGAACGGTAGGGGCAGAAGTGTGGAGAGGTTTGTGATGACAACTAGCAGCCAGAGGTTATCGAAATTGCGATCGGTAATTCCTAGCAAGTGGGTCAAAAGTGCACCGCCTTCGTGGGACAAAAGTCCTGCTAAATTTATGATTGACATCAGCAGCGCAAATAAAGTTGCTTCGACGCCTGGGGGACACAAGCGGGCGGAGAGTATCAGCACCGGCATATAAGCAATTTGTCCGATTACTGTCAGGATCAGGCTGTCTCCGATGCTGAACCATCGATCGTCAATTCCTAAAGCTCGGTTCGCATGAGTTACTAATAATAAAGTAGTCATGCCCAAAACAGTCGCCATGACCGTTGACCAGCCAAAAATTACTCGAAATGGAACTGTTTTGAGGAAGCGCTGAAACAGCCAGACGCCCAGGAGGGCGGCAATGCTGGTAACGAGACGCACTCGGCCGAGAAATTCTGGTTGAAAGCCTAATTCGTTGGTGGTGAAAAAGAAGAAGGCCGAGTCTGAACTTGGGGTCGCTTGTAACAGGAATAGAAAGGCGGTGGGCAGCCAAATTGATTTTTGGGTAACAGCTTGCCGCAGTTTTTTTAATTGGTCTTTGACACTTTCAAAGTCGGTTATTTTGTTGGTTTTTTCTTCGGTAATCAACCAAGCTGTTGCTGATACAATTAGCGGGAAAGATGCGGTGATTAAAAATATGGTGTGGGTGCTGAAGTGTTGCAGCAGGAAACCGCTGAGGTAGGCGGTAATTAGTCCGCCGAGGGCTGAAGCGCCCCAAGACAAGGATTGCAGGGAACCGGCGTCGGTAACGGATTCTTTTCTGGCCCTTTCGACTACCAGGGAGTCGGCGATTACGTCGCTGACGGCGAGGGAGAGGGAACTCAGGGCGATCGCCCCTGTAGCGGCTAGGGGCGTGTGTACAATTGTTGCGAGCCCCACCCATGCTGACGTTCCCAGCAGCCCGGAGAGCACGATGTAAGGGCGTCTGCGGTAGCCGAATATTGGCAACCCGTCGGACATGAAGCCGAATAAAGGCTTGATAATCCAAGGCAGGGCGACGACTCCCAGCATTGCCGAGACTTCTGCCGGACTCATGCCCAGTTCGTCTTTGAGAAAGAAGCTGACGGCTAAGCGAGCTAGTCCGAGAATGCCTTGGACGAAGTAAATCAGTAAGATGGCTATGAGCTCGGGGGTTGGCTCATTCCCGAAGAATACTTTTTCTTTTAAAGATTCTTTGAGTTTGCTGGTGCCAGAGGGGGAAAGGAGCATTTGAGCAATATTTCTTAATGAATCTCAATATTTATAACACATTCTTTAGTGGATGGGGGAACTGTCGGAGGTGGGATGCCAGAGTGACGGGGAGGTGGCAGCCGCTATAAAATTGTAATGAGCTCGAATTCAAGGATTTTTTGTAGCAATGAAAGCAGAAATTAAAATTGTCTCTCTGGCAGTTGCTGGGATTTTAGGAATGGGGACTAATTTAGCCTTAGCTGTACCTGTTGCTGACAGGCAAGGAGATTATACTGAGCTGCTGGCGAGGCGGCGGGGGAACTTGCAGGCAAATTGGGTGGTTGTTGACTCAGATTCTCAAGGGTTGAATTGCCGGATGGCTCAGAGATTTCGCTCAGTTTCTGTAGACAGTTTGAATGCGCCCGATGAGTTATTTGTAAGAAACAAACACAATGTTTCGCAGTGGCCAATCTTAACTACTTTTCAGCGAGGAGAACGTTTGCGAGCTGTGAGCGGAAATTTGAATAATCAAATGATTATCGCCGATATTCAAGGCAAACCCTGGCTACCTATTGTTGCGAAGCATGGACATTGTTTTGTGCGGGCGAACAGCCGTTTCATTAAACCGATTCTGGAAGATCCCAGGACTTACAAACCGTTAGAATAAGATAGAAAGGAAATAGGAAAAAATCGTTAGGTCATACAATTTATATGAAAACTGCAACCAATTCTCAAACCCTGACCATCCAACTGTCTCCTGAAGACGGCGAAAAGCTTTTGGCAGAAGCGAAACGCCGTGGAGTTGATGCTGACAGCCTAGCCCTAATGCTGCTGCACGACAGCTTAACCGGGCGGCATCCTGTTTCTTTTGCCGATATTGAATCCCTGGAAAAATTGTACAGCTTCCGGGGAAAAACAGAAATATTGGAGTTTCTGGAAAAAAATCACTTTTTGATTCCCATATTGTTGGAAGCACCAGACAAAATTAGCAATTACTTCCCCGGTAAAAAGTTGTGCCTTGAAGTTGAGGCAGACTCGGAATTTATTGACTCCGCGCAGCTATTTCTGGATATTATTATTGATGGTGACGCCGATGAAATCATAGACGAGGCACTTGACAAAGAAGAAAAATTGTCTGAGGATTGGTATTTACCTCTGCCGTATGAGGTGCGGAAAGTTTTTAGTTGTGGCGTGCGCTAATAATGACTTTTGACTGGTCGCAGTACCTGAATCTAGCAAAAGAATTTCTCGGTCAACCGACTCCTCCTGCAAATCAAGAAGCCAAAATGCGATCGGCTATCAGTCGGGCATATTATGCAGCTTTGATCAGTGCTAGAAATTACTTGCAGGAAACAGAAGGGCTTTCTATTCCGAAAACTGCAGATGCTCACAAGTATGTTGTGCAGCAGTTCAAACAGAGTTCGGACACCGATAGTCAAAATATAGGGAGGAACTTGGAAAAGTTGAGGAGGGATCGAAACCAAGCAGACTATAACAATAGTGTACCCGAACTGTTCAAGATTAGCAAAATAGCTGTCAAGCGATCGCAGCGGGTAATCTCTCAGTTAAGCAACTTATAAACTGTCAAGTTTTAAGCCCTAGCGAGTCACTGTTTCGACAATTATTTTCTTAATTTAAGCGGGTGTCAAATTTGGATTTGCCTACTTGGTCTACAATTTAAAGTTGATAGGTAATGTGGGCAAGATGTCCCTATTCTATTTAGGACTGTTATATGATTATCGATCCTAAAAATGTGCCTGAGAGTACGGGTTCCAATTATCCCCAGCAATTCAAAGCTGCTGTGGCTGGGAGAGTTAAAAAACGCTTGGGGAATGCTGCCGGATTGAAGAATTTTGGGGTAAATTTGGTGAGGCTTGCACCGGGAAGTTGTTCTGCTCTCCGACACTGGCACACTCGTCAAGATGAGTTAATCTATGTTCTGGAAGGGGAAGTTACTTTGATTGCTAATTCGGGAGAGCAAGTGCTGAAACCGGGTATGGTGGCGGGTTTTCCGGCGGGTGATGTTGACGGGCATCATTTAGTCAACCGCACTCCTGGAGATGTTGTTTATCTGGAAATTGGCGATCGCACTCCGGGAGATAGTGCCCAATATCCCGATGATGATTTAATTGCCAAAGCTAGCGATAATGGTTGGATTTTTACGCACAAAAACGGCGAAATTTATGAGGATTAAAAAAATATGAGTCAAGTCAATCTTTGGACTTCAGCCGAACACGCTTTGTGGTATCTTGCTAAAGCTGATGGCATTCCTCACCGCACTGAAGGTGAAGCGGTTTTGTTGGAGGAAGTGCCGAAAACTGTTAAGCGAATTCTGGATGTGGGTACGGGAGACGGGCGGTTGCTGGGTCTGCTTAAGTGCTATCGACCAAATGTTGAATGTGTGGCGATCGACTTTTCGCCGACAATGCTGGAAAAAGCCCGAATTCGCTTTGCTGATGACCAGAATGTCACGGTAATCGAGCACAATTTTGACGAATCGCTACCGGATTTGGGCAAGTTTGATGCAGTTGTTTCTAGTTTTGCGATTCATCACGTAATAGACGATCGCAAACGTTCGCTTTACGCTGAGATTTTCGAGCTTTTGGAACCGGGAGGCATTTTTTGCAATTTGGAACACGTAGCGTCTGCAACTCCGGCTTTGCACGAGAAATTTCGAGAGGCGCTGGGTATTAGCGATTCGCCCGACGATCCTTCTAATAAATTGCTGGATGTGGAAACGCAATTGCGCTGGTTTAGAGAAATTGGTTTTGACGATGCAGACTGTTATTGGAAGTGGCGGGAACTCGCTTTATTAGTTGGGGTGAAACCTGTTTAGAGAATTTCGTGTACTTCGCAGATCCAGGTAAGGACACGGCAGTGCCGTGTCCCTACAAATAAGGACACGGCAGTGCCGTGTCCCTACAAATATCTGAATTAAATTAAATCTGGTACATCAGGTTTTACTCGGCGCTCGTACCAGTTCATTAACGGGGTTGAAGTAATGCCGTGCAAAATCACAGAAATTACGATCGTTGTAAAGGTAATCCAGGCAATTTTCTCGGCGGTTTCGCCTTTCAAACCTTTACCAAAAGCATAGGTAAGATAATAGATAGAACCGACGCCACGAATGCCGAACCAACCGCACAGCCAGCGGCTGACGGGATGTAAAGGACTGCCTATCGTACTGATCCAAGCTCCCACAGGCCGGATAAAAAAGATTAACAATCCAGCTACTAAGAGGGAGTAGCCTCCATAAGCGAGCATAGGTTCTAGGCGCAGGAGCGAACCTAATAGTAAAATAGTTCCTACTTCCATTAACTTTTCAATGCGCTCGGTAAAGTGCATTTGAGAAAGCGGTTTTTCTGGGTTTCGGTAACTCCGCTGCACGACAATTCCTGCTACAAAAACTGCGAGAAATCCGTAGCCGTTGACTACTTCGGTGAGGGAATATGTGAGCAGAATTGTGCTCAGAGCAATGAAATCTTCCATTAATTGATCGGCGGGTCGATAGCGTTGGAGTTGGCGATCGATCCAGGTGACGGCTTTAGCTACTAAAATGCCCATAACGATACCTGCGGCGATCGCCCAAATCAAGTCAACTGCTACCCACTGCGAAAACCAGTTCGACCAGTTGTTATCTTTTAGCGCATAAATGCCGAAATAAACGAAGGGAAAAGCTAAAGCATCGTTCAAACCGCCTTCGGATGTTAAACCAAAGCGCAATTCATCGCGATCGTCTATATTTGCTAACTGAACTTCTGAGGCTAAAACTGGATCGGTGGGAGCGAGAATTGCTCCCAGTAAAATCGCAGCCCCCCAATCTAATTTCACAAACCAATGACCGATCGCAGCCACAGCAAAAATCGAAATTGGCATTAAAAAACCGATCAGCCGCGCTGTGGAATTCCAGGCCCAAATTTGCAGCGGGCGATTCATTTTTAACCCGCAACTAAACAGAGAAACAATAACTACAAATTCTGTAAGTCTTTCTAAAAATTGAGCTTCGGGACGCAAGTCAATCAGCTTGACGCCGTAGGGCCCCAATCCGATACCGACAATTAGATAAATTAAGGCATAAGATACAGGCAATCGCGAAATCCATCCCGAACCCAAGGTAACGGTCAGCAGGAGGATGCCAATAACTAGCAAGTTGAGAATGTAATCATCCACCATAGCGATCGCACTTTTAACCGGGTTTAACAAGTGCGATCTTGACATATAAAAGCTTCGGGCGCATCCACCGCCCGCTAGATTCAGCTATCCTCCAAAAGTTGCAGTTTTTATGCTAAATGACTAACAACTCACAACTTACAACTTACAACTAATAACTCACAACTGCTGACTGCTGACTGCTGACTGCTGACTACTGACTTTTTTCAGTAGCGATGATGTGCAAATCTACGTGTTTGAGCGCTCGCACTAACTGTTGAGTCAAAGAACCCCGCAGTAGCAATCTCCAGCGGGATTGCTGGCTTTCGCCAATCACAATTTGAGTAATGCGATACTGTTTCGCTACGTCGGAAATTGCTTTTGCTATATTCGGACTCTGCACCCGCAGAAATTGCCCGTTAAATTCTTGGCAAAGCTTCTCACAAGTTTCAACGTGCAAGCTTTCGGATTTTGTTAAAAATCGATCGGGATTATCGACAAACAGAGCATAAAACGGAGCATTCATGTAGTTAGAAATCCTCCCGCCCCGCCGCAGCAATTGCAAAGAATTGGGATAAGTTGAGACGCATACTAAAACTCGTTCGTGAATGTTGCAAGATTGACCTTTTAAACTTGCTGCGTCGTCTTCAACACTATCTGCTACCTCCCGCAGCGCTAGTTCTCGCAAAGCAATTAAATGACGCCGCTGAAAAAAGTTTTCTAATGATTGTTCGATTTTTTCAGGAGCGTAGATTTTGCCTTCTAGCAACCGTTCTTCTAAGGTTTCCGGTGTGACATCAACAACGATTACTTCGTCAGCTTCTTCGAGGACGCGATCGGGCACTCGCTCTCGCACGACAACTCCGGTAATTCTGGCTACTAAATCGTTGAGACTTTCTATGTGCTGAATGTTGAGGGTGGAGAAAACATCAATCCCAGCATTGAGAATTTCTTCGACATCTTGATATCGCTTTTCTCGCTGAGAACCGGGAACGTTTGTATGGGCAAGTTCGTCTATTAATGCTAGTTGGGGGCGGCGTGCTATAACCGCATCAGTATCCATTTCTGTGAGCGTTTTTTCGCCCCGCAGCATTTGTTTGCGCGGTACTATTTCCAGTCCTTGGGCTTTAGCTGCTGTCTCTTTCCGCCCGTGAGTTTCTAACAGTCCGACTGCGACATCAATGCCTTCAGATTTGAGCCTGTGCCCTTCTTCCAGCATTCGGAAAGTTTTGCCGACACCCGGGGCCATCCCGATAAAGATTTTGTGCTTTCCCCGGCGGCGCGTGCGATCGTAAGTGCGATTGGGTTGAACGTAAACCGCGTCTGGATGATTTGGGAGTTCGCTAGAGTGAATCATACCTGAGTAGTGAGTTGTCAGTTGTCAGTTATCAGTTGTCAGTTGTCAGTTGACAGTTTTCAGTTAAGAGGAAAACAGTTGCTACCAATAACAACTGACTGCTGACTGCTAACCGATGACTGCCGACTGTTGTCAACTATTGTAAACCGTCGAGAGCCAAATTCAGTTTGAGGACGTTAACTCCCGGTTCGCCGAAAAGGCCGATAAATCTGCCATCTGTATTTTTGGCTACCAACATTTCTACTTGATTGGCATTGAGCGATCGCACTGTTGCTATCCGCTGAATTTGCGATCGAGCCGCCTCTTCGCTAATGTGCGGATCGAGGCTAGAACCAGAAGTATAGACTAAATCCGCAGTCGGTTTGATGCCAGCTTTGTTGAGGCGGTCTAATTCAACTTGCACCCCCTGAAAACCATCTTTCTCATTACCTCGCTTCAGCAGATCCGAGTTGCTGGGAGCCAGGTTGCTAGCACCAGAAACGCCCGTTCTCTGACTTAAGTTATCTGCCTTTGTCGGGTCGTAATCTGCGGTCGCAAAGCTGCTGTAATTTGTGGTGCTGGGGCGGCTCCAAAAATATTTATCCGAGCTGAAGGGTTGACCGATTAACGAGGAACCGACTACAACTCCCTGCTTAGTAATTAAGCTGCCGTTTGCCTGCGAATTGAAAGCAACTTGACCGATTACTAGCATTACCAACGGGTAAATAATGGCTGTAATGCCCCACAAAACTAGCGTAACGCGAATTGCTCTGATTATTTCTCTCATAAATGACCTCAATTAATGAAGGAAGAAGGAAGTTCGGCAACGGATTCCGTAACGGATGTAACGGATGGATGGAAGTTCGGCAACTGATTCTGTAATGGATGGAAGAGGGCAGAAAGAGCTTTTTCTGTATTCGTTTGGGAGTGCGAAGCAGGTTAAATTGTTGTTTGTCAATATTTGACTAAAATCTTTCCGGCTGAAAAATTACGACGAACAGATAAACAGCCAGCCCGATAATCACCAAACCCAGTAGACTTAAACCCCAGGCAGCTTTCTTTGTCAAACCTTCATCCGCAGCCGCGTAAACAGCCGGGGCAATTATCAAATTGAAACACATTACCAGAAATAGCTGCACTGGTACGGGGTGGCGGCGCCAAAGCATTTGTGCTAACTCAATTGTTTCTTGGAAATCTCTTGGCAAAACATCATTCAGCAAATCATTCCGTTTCATCATAAATTCTCCTTTTTTGGCAACTAAATATCTGTCAAATAAACTCACCGCTAAACTTGTGAGAAAAGTTGGGCATTGCTGATAATTGAGGCGAGGCAGAGCCTCTAGATTTGCGTTTCCAGGCAGAGCCTGGGAACGAGCCTAATGACTAATGACTGCTGACTGCTGACTAATGACTAATGACTAATGACTTCTTTATGCTAACCCAACGGCGGTAATGAAAACATCAATTATTTTGATGGCAATAAACGGCGCAACTGCTCCGCCCAATCCGTAGATTAAAATGTTACGCTGCAACAGTTGATTTGCGCTCAACGGTCGAAATTTTACCCCGGTTAATGCTAGGGGAATCAAAGCGGGAATAATCAAAGCATTGTAAACTAATGCCGACAAAACCGCCGATTGACCGCTGGCCAAACCCATGATGTTTAAAGCGCCAACCGGGGCAAACATTGCCGGAATAATTGCAAAATATTTGGCAATGTCGTTGGCTAGCGAAAAGGTGGTCAGCGCGCCGCGAGTAATCAGCAATTGTTTGCCGATAGTCACTAAATCAATTAACTTTGTAGGGTCAGAATCCAAGTCCACCATGTTCGCAGCTTCCTTGGCCGCTTGCGTTCCCGAATTCATTGCCAAGCCTACATTTGCCTGGGCTAGTGCGGGCGCGTCGTTGGTTCCGTCCCCCGTCATTGCTACTAATTTGCCCTCTGCTTGTTGCTTGCGAATTACTTCAATTTTGTCCTCTGGAGTTGCTTCGGCAATGAAGTCGTCAACGCCTGCTTCGTCGGCAATTACTGATGCGGTAATCCGGTTATCTCCGGTGAGCATAATTGTGCGGATGCCCATTTTTCGCAGTTGGTCAAACCGATCGCGAATTCCCGGTTTAATAATATCTTTCAAATAGATAATGCCGTAGGTGTCGTTGCCTTGACAAACTCCCAACGGTGTCCCTCCCAGCCGGGAAACTCGCTCGTAAGCTTCATCGAGATCGGGGCCGAAATTGCCGCCGCGCGATCGCACAAAACCCTTCACCGCATCCACCGCACCCTTGCGAACCTCCGTCCCGTCGGGCAAATCAGTGCCAGACATCCGGGTTTTGGCGGAAAAATCCAGCCCGGTTGCGTTAGCGCGATCGAATTTTGCTGTAGCGCCCAATTTTTCGGCCAAACGGACGATCGACTTTCCCTCTGGAGTCTCGTCAAACACGCTAGCAGCCAGCGCCACACTCGCAACCTCATCCAACGAATGACCGTTCACCGGGATAAACTCCTCGGCTAAACGGTTGCCCAGCGTGATCGTCCCCGTTTTGTCCAAAATCAGCGTATTCACGTCGCCGCAAGCCTCCACGGCGCGCCCAGAGGTCGCTATGACGTTAAATTGAGCCACGCGATCCATCCCCGCAATCCCGATCGCGCTCAGCAAACCGCCGATCGTCGTCGGAATCAGCGCCACCAGCAGCGAAATCAGCGTCACCACGCCCACAGGAGTTTTCACGTAAGTTCCCACGGGCGGAATCGTGGACACCACAATCAAAAACACCAGAGTCAGCACGGCTAGCAGCACCGTCAGCGCGATCTCGTTCGGTGTTTTCGACCTTTCTGCGCCCTCCACCAGCGCGATCATCCTGTCCAAAAACCCCTTCCCTGGGTCGGCCATCACCCGCAGCGTCAGTTCGTCAGAAAGGATGCGCGTACCGCCGGTAACGGAACTGGCGATATCCGAACCCGGTTCCTTGAGTACGGGCGCCGATTCGCCGGTGATCGCAGATTCGTCCACCGACGCGACGCCTGCGATCACTTCGCCGTCAGCGGGAATGATATCGCCTGCGATCACTTTAATTTGGTCGCCGCGTCTCAAGTCTGTGGAACTTACTTCTTGAATTGAACCGTCTGGTAGGAGTTTGCGGGCTGTTGTGTCGGCTTTGGTCGATCGCAGGGCATCTGCTTGTGCTTTGCCCCGCCCTTCTGCCACAGCTTCGGCAAAATTAGCAAACACCAAAGTGAAGAACAAAATGAACGTGACTAAACCGTTGAAAACTACCTGATTATTGCCTGGAACCGGGCCGAACAGCGTCGGATCGATCGTCAACAGTGCAGTAACAATCGTGCCTACCCACACCACAAACATCACCGGATTTTTCAGCATCACCCGAGGATCTAGTTTGACAAAAGCTTGTTTGAAAGCTCTTTGGTAAAGACCTTTTGTATTTGCTTTTGGCGTGTGTCGGCGGGACTCGCGAGAGCCCCCACGGCGTTTTTTTGGGGAATCGGGGGTATTGGAAGAAGCCATGTCGATTTTAGATTTTAGATTTTAGATTTTAGATTTGGGATTTGGGATTGTTGCCAGCAACAGCAGTTTATTGTCGCTGCATTACTTAATGCAATCTACATCTACTGTCCGCTGTTTGGTGTCGGCGTTGTCGCTTCAGGCGAAGGCGTTGCTAAAGGCGTTGGTGTTGCTAAAGGAGTTGGTGTTGCTAAAGGAGTTGGTGTTGCTAAAGGCGAAGGTGTTGCTAAAGGCGGCGCAGTTATCGGTGCCGGTTCCAACTTAGCGCTGCTAATTTCAAATCCTTCTGCAATTGGCCCTAAAGCTAGAACTGGGAAAAATGTCAGCGCGCCCAGAATTATAATTACTCCTGCTGTGACGCTGGTGAACAAAACTGAATCTGTTCTGAGAGTGCCTGTTGTTTCTGGTACCGGTTGTTTGTTAGTCATGCTGTCAGCTAAAAGCAGCAGGGCAACAATCGGAACGTAGCGTCCCAACAGCAGGCTAAAACAGGCGCTTAAATTCCACCAAAGTCCAGTAGATGCCGGTTGAGAATCTGCCAATCCTTCAAAACCTGAGCCGTTGTTAGCAGCGGCCGAAGCGTATTCGTAAATCACCTGTGAAATGCCGTGAAATCCGGGATTGCTAATGCCGCTCAAAGCATCAGGAAATGCCAGAGTAATGGCACCGGGGATTAAAACTGCGATCGGGTGAATTAACAGGACAACGCTAGCTAAAACAATTTCCCGCTTCTCAATTTTTCGTCCTAAAAATTCCGGCGTTCTCCCCACCATCAATCCCGTGAGAAATACGCTCAAAATGGAGTAGATAAATAAGTAAGCCGTTCCCGTTCCCTGTCCGCCCCAAACAATTTGCAGAAACAAATTAAACAAAGTAGTAAAACCACCGGGAGGCATTAAAGAATCGTGCATTCCGTTGACAGCCCCGCACATAGTGCCAGTCGTAGTCACGGCCCAGAGTACAGTCTGTGCCCAGCCGAATCGAACTTCTTTTCCTTCTAAATTTGGCTGCATAGAACCCAGCCAATTATTAATTTGAGGATTGCCTTGGAACTCGCCAACTGCTGCAATGCCAATCAAGATAAAATAGATGCCAAAAACCATCCAAAAAATTAGCCAACCTTGTTTTTTGTTGTTGGCAAATCGGCCGTAGGTGTGAATCAGAGCTGCCGGAATTGAAACCATTGCTATTGTTTCCAGCAGGTTAGTAAAAGGGTTGGGATTTTCAAAGGGGTGAGCCGAGTTAATGGCAAAAAATCCGCCGCCGTTTTCTCCGAGTTGTTTGATGCTTTCAAAGTGAGCGACTGGGCCGCGAGCTATTACTTGGGTACTGCCTTCTAAGGTGGTGGCAACTGCCGGGCCTGATAGGGTTTCCGGTACGCCACCAATTAGTAGAAGCAAGCCAATTATTAAAGAAAGGGGCAGCAGGATGCGGGTAATTGATTGAATTAAATCAATGTAAAAATTGCCCAGCGGGCGACCTGTTAATCCCCGGATAAAGGCAATGCCCACTGCTAAACCCGTGGCGGCCGAGGTAAACATTAAAAAACCCAGAGTTAACTGGGATAGATAAGTAAATGTTGTCTCGCCGGAGTAATGTTGTTGGTCGGTATTTGTGAGGAATGAAATAGTTGTGTGCAGCGCAGTATCCCAGGTGGGTACGCTTAAGCTAGTGGGATTTAAAGGCAGTAATCCCTGAAGCATGAGAATCAAAAAAACAAATATGCCCATTGCTACATTGCTGTACAATAGCGATCGCGCATACTGCCAACCTGTCATGGAATCTACAGACCGGATATTGCTGGCTTTATAGATGAGTTGTTCTACAGGTTTAATAGCGGGATCGAGAATGGTTCGTTCTCCCATGTAGACCCGCGCCATGTAATTACCAAAGGAAGGTGATATCGCTACTATAATGATTAGCGTTAATGCGATTTGAATTAATCCTTGCAGCATAACTTAACCAAAAAGTCCTCGTTGGATAAATACGTTTCATTACTTGGGAAAGGGCTTCTAAAAGAAGTCCACAAAACCGGGTGATTTTTCTTCAAGATAACATATAGTTCGGGGGCGATCGCCGAATTCAATGCTACTGCTAAGATGCAATCTCCCCAGGATATCGCCGGGTTTTCGCTGGCTAGAATTACTCTTCCTTCTCTTGCTAACCCCAAGCACTGACAGTTACTGGGCAATTGTATAGCATTTAGTGCCATGCCGCAATAACTGCTGTTGAATTGGATGGTAACTTGAATAAGTTTTGGTTCTGCAAAGCTCATATATGACTTCTACCAGCCACCAAGTGCGGTTTACTCTTACTAATTACTATACTCAAGGCTATTATTTTTGATAATTAGCCTAGAGGTATAAGTTGGTGTTTACAAGTTATGTTGGGCTGTCCTATATTTTTACTAATAGACAAATGTTTAGATATTGTTTAGAATCTATATTTGCAGATATAGATGTTATCTAAATGCTATTTTTTTTCGCCACAGCCACAAGAGACGAGATATTTTGAAGAAAGGTAGAATGCAGAGACTTGAGTGTAAATAGAAAATTTAAAATGGATTAATTGAGGATGTTGAAAAGCTTATTGAAAATCACAAAAAATCTGGTAATTCAAGAGAAGTATTGGCGAGGGCGGTGGTCGATCGCACTTTTATTTGCGATCGTCGCAGCACTAGAATTTACCACGCCGTCTGAATATCTCTTTGGATACTTGTACACGGGGCCGATTTTACTGGCAAATTCGCGCCTGAGTCGGTTGGGTAAGTTGCAAATTACGCTGGTAGCGGCAGCTTTGACGCTGTTAAATTTGTTTGTTCCTCCCGGAGAAGCGATCGCCCTAGCAACTGTAGCAAATAGATCGATCGCAGTCATGGCTTTAGGGGTGACGGGATATTTGAGCGATCGCAACCAGCAGTACCAAGAGGCGATCGCCCAAACCAAAGCTCAATTGCAGTCGCAGCAGCAGTTAGCTAGCATCCGAGAAGATTTTGTCTCTACTTTGAGTCACGACTTGAAAACGCCAATGCTGGGGGCGATCGAAACTATTAAAGCTTTCCAGCAGGCAAAATTTGGGAATGTCACCGCCAGCCAGCAAAAAGTTCTGGAAACAATGGCGCGATCGCACAAAATGTCACTACAATTAGTAGAAACGCTGCTGGATGTTTACCGCAACGATGCCGAAGGTTTAAAACTGCAACTTGCTCCCGTAAATTTAGTAGCTTTGGCAGAAGAAGTAATTGCAACACTCATCCATTTATCGGCGGCGCGCCGAGTTTACATTAGTATGAGTTACGGAGAGTCAGATTTCCGCCGCTCTTTGTGGGTAAACGGCGATGCGGTGCAACTCCAGCGCGTTTTTGTTAATTTGCTAACAAACGGTATCAACCATTCTCCTAGGGGCGGTAAAGTAGAAATTGTTATGGAATCTTATTCGAGTTATCAAGCTGTGAAAGTGCTAGATAGTGGCTTGGGAATTACAGCAGACGAACTGCCCTGCTTGTTTGAACGTTTTTATCAAGGAAATGGCGATCGGCAAGCCAAAGGATCGGGATTGGGGTTATACTTATCTCGCCAAATTATTGACGCCCACGGCGGTATAATTTGGGCTGAAAACAAATTGCCGCACGGCGCTTTGTTTGGATTCCGACTCCCTGCTATCCCAGAGAAATGAAACCAGCATATCCATTGCGAATTCTCCTAGTTGAAGACGACGAATTGTTTCGGTTGGGGCTGCAAACGCGGTTGCAGCAAGAAAGTTGCTTGCAAATAATTGCCGAAGCGGAAGATGGCGAAACAGCAGTAGAATTGACTCAGCAACACTTACCCGATGTGGTGGTTCTCGATGTCGGTTTGCCGGGAATTGGTGGCATTGAAGCGTGCCGCCAAATTAAAGAGCGACATCCCACAATTCCGGTTTTAATTTTAACATCTCACGCCCAAAAATCGTTAATTGAAAGATTGATTGCGGCGGGTGCTCAGGGATATTGTCTCAAGGGAATTGCGGCAGAAACTTTGGTGTTGGCAATTCGATCGGTAGCGGCGGGCGCTTCGTGGTGGGACAAGGCGGCGACTGCGGAAATTCGGGAGGTTTTTGCTAATCCTGAACCTGTTAAAGTTGGATCGAAATCCGAAAGTTTAGACAATCCGCTGACGAAGCGAGAACAGGAAATATTAGCTTTAGTTGCGGGGGGAAAAAGCAATCAGGAAATTGCTCAAATATTGTACATTGCTCCTGGTACGGTGCGGGTTCACGTTCACGCGATTTTGCAAAAGTTAGAAGTGCGCGATCGCACTCAAGCTGCTGTACTGGCAATTCAGAAAGGATTAGTCGCTGAAGAACTATTGGCGCTCGAACCTTAAAAAAGCGAATTTTGTAGGGAAATTGTCGGTTTTTGAAATTAATTATTTGCTAAACGCGCCTCTACAAGATGAATCTGTAGCAGCTTCACGGAAAGTTAATATCAGTCTTGATTGTTAATTTTATTCATGACATTTAATGTGTGAATTTGCTAAGCTCGACACATCTTAATTTTCCTACGGTCATCTAACCAGAGGTGTATTGTGCAAAATTTTATTAATTCAGTTGTAAGTTCGATCGCCTTTCTCGACTCTGCCCTTCCCGACAGCCAAACTCTCCACAACGGTATCGAACCGGGGACAGAAGTAATTATCCTCGATGCGGCGCGGGATGGAGTAGCACAAATCACGGCAGCGCTAGCGAGTCGCAGCAATATCCAAAGCATTCATATTATCTCCCACGGTCGCCCCGCGAGTTTGCAGCTAGGGGCGATCGATCTAAACTTGACAAATTTAAAAACTTATGCTAAGCAATTGCAGCGTTGGTCGCGATCGCTGGCAGAGAGTGCAGAGATTTTGCTGTACGGGTGCGATGTAGCGGCGGGGGATAAGGGCGCTAACTTCGTGCAGCAAATCAGTCAGCTAACGCAGGCAAAAATTGCTGCGTCGAGATCGCCTGTAGGAAGTGCAGCTAAGGGCGGAGACTGGGAACTAGATTATACAACGGGAGCGGTGTCATCTGGGCTGGCGATCGATCCCGCCACAAGAGCCACCTATCAATTTGCGTTCGGTCGTACCCTCTACGACGGCACAAACTATTCACCACTACCACCAACATCAGCACCCATACCAGGCATCGGGACAGCAGCCGGTACTCAATTAGCTTACGGACAAGTACCTCTTCCTGCCCCAGCCGGTTCAGGTCTTCTACCTGCTGGTGCGTACTCGCCCAACACCGGCATTGATACTGCTAGCGTTACCGCCGCGAATAACACGACAGGCTATGCAGGCTACACCAACTACCTGTACACCCCACCTTCAACATTTGCTCAACTCAATGCAAGTTTCCCCGCACTCAACCGCACGAACGGTTACAGCGTCTCTTTTAACGTTGCAGTTACGGCTGAAACCAGCAATAGTGACGATCGGGCCGGTTTCAGCATCATCGCCATTAGCAGCGACGGTCAAAACGGTATTGAACTAGGTTTCACCAACCGCAACCTCGGCCTCAACGGAGGTATTTTTGCTCAGCAAGATACTTCCCTGTTTACTCGCGGGGTAAATGCGAATGTTAACATCAGCACTGCTACCGACTACAAACTGGTAGTTCAAGGCAACACTTACACCCTCTTTGCCGGCCCAACAGCAATACCAAACCTGACAAATCAGCCACTGCGCAACTACACGGCATTTAATCCAGCAACCAGTCAGCCGGCTTTACCCTACAATCCCTACAGCCAGCCAAACTTTTTATTTTTTGGCGACGCTACAGACCAAGCAAGTGCCACTTTTACTCTCGGCCCGATATCTGTCAATAACTTCCCCGTTGCCAATCCCGACACCTACAGCGTGCTGCACGATAAATTTCTGGGCGTAGCACCCCCGTTGGGAGTCTTAAGCAACGACACCGACGCCGACTTGGACTCGTTGGTTGCCGCTTTAGTCACAAATCCGACCAAAGGTACAGTCACATTCGATGCCTTTGGCAACTTCAGTTATATTCCTAGCCCAGGTTTTTTCGGCACTGATACCTTCACCTACAGCGTTAGCGACGGGGCTGCGACTATCCCCGCGACGGTGAATATCAACGTTACTAACAGTGTGCCGATCGCCAATCCCGACACCTACAGCCTCAGTGCGGGAACAGTCCTCAGCGTAACAGCGCCGGGAGTTTTAGCCAACGACTCCGACGCAGATTTAGACACGCTGACTGCTGCGGTGGCCGCCAACCCCACTAAAGGGTCGATCGCCCTCAACCAAGACGGTTCTTTCACTTATACTCCTAACGCTGGCTTTTCTGGAACAGACACCTTTACCTACACAGTCAGCGACGGGATAGTTAACTCTGCACCCGCTACCGTAACTGTAAGCGTCAACAATAACCCGCCTGTGGCGATTGCTGACAGCTATACTACTGCTTTTAATACCAGTTTCAACGTGACGGGGTTGGGAGTCTTAATCAACGATACAGACCCGGAAAACGACCCGCTGACGGCGATTTTGGTAGCTGGGCCGACGAAAGGTGCGATCGGCCTTAACGCTAACGGTTCCTTCGATTACACTCCGAATACTGGTTTTGCAGGGACAGACTCTTTTACCTACAAAGCTAATGACGGGAAAGCTGATTCTGGCACTGTTACGGCGACCATTATTGTAAACAACCCAACAAGTCCAACTCCGACAAGTCCAACTCCAACAAGTCCAACTCCAACAAGTCCAACTCCGACAAGTCCAACTCCGACAAGTCCAACTCCAACAAGTCCAACTCCGACAAGTCCAACTCCGACAAGTCCAACTCCGACAAGTCCAACTCCGACAAGTCCAACTCCAACAAGTCCAACTCCGACAAGTCCAACTCCGACAAGTCCAACTCCGACAAGTCCAACTCCGACAAGTCCAACTCCGACAAGTCCGACTCCGACAAGTCCGACTCCGACAAGTCCGACTCCAACAAGTCCGACTCCAACAAGTCCGACTCCGACAAGTCCGACTCCGACAAGTCCGACTCCGACAAGTCCGACTCCAACAAGTCCGACTCCGACAAGTCCGACTCCGACAAGTCCGACTCCGACAAGTCCGACTCCGACAAGTCCGACTCCGACAGAAACTCCAACAAGTCCTACTCCGACAGAAACTCCAACAAGTCCTACTCCAACAGAAACTCCAACAAGTCCTACTCCGACAACTCCGACTCCAACAAGTCCTACTCCGACAACTCCTACTCCGACAACTCCAACTCCGACTGGAACTCCAACTCCGACTGGAACTCCAACTCCGACTGGAACTCCAACTCCCACGACAACTCCGACTCCCACGACAACTCCGACTCCAATTGCAACTCCAGTCGATCGCGATTTCATTGGCGACGAGATTACACTGCCCAGTATCAGTTCGATTCCCGGCCCGAATTCAGTCGATCGCACTTTTAACGGCACTGACAACGACGACTTCCTCACCGGTAGCAATCTCAACGACGTTATCAGCGGTTTCAACGGCAACGACATTCTCATCGGTGAAAGGGGCAACGATAATATTTACGGCGGATTGCCCAGCAATGCCCCCATTGGCCCGGATACAGACAATGACGTACTGCTTGGCGGCAGTGGCAATGATTACCTCAACGGCGACGCCGGCGACGATCTCATTTTTGCGGGTAAGGGCGATGATGTGGCGATCGGCGGCAAAGACGATGACTCGATTTGGGGCGACAAAGGCAATGAGACTCTGGTTGGGGCTGAGGGTAACGACTGCTTGTTTGGAGGCAGTTTTGACCCGTCTAGCCCTGACTCTACGGGACGCGATTTGCTGTTTGGCGGTGCGGGCAACGACTTCTTGAACGGGGGAGATGCTGCTGATACTTTAAGCGGCGGAGAGGGCAACGATACGGTTTACGGTGGCAAGGGCAACGACGTTGTGGTGGGGGGTACTGGCAACGATCTGTTGGTGGGCGATCGCGGCAGCGATCGCATTTGCGGCGGCGAGGGAGACGATACTATTTTAGGAGACGGGGCGATCGACTTTAACGGCGAGCCAGATTCCCTGTGCGGCGGGGAAGGTAACGATTTGATGTTTGGCAACGGCGGTAGTGACAAGCTATGCGGCGATGAGGGCAACGATATTCTCTACGGCGGTAAAGGCGACGATTGTCTGATTGGGGGTTTGGGCAATGATGTTCTCAGCGGCGGAATTGGGCGCGATCGCTTTGTTTTAACAGCAGGTGAAAACAGCGATGAAATTACTGATTTCACCAAAGGTGAAGATTTGCTGGTGTTAGCGGGCGGTCTAACTTTTTCTCAACTTAGTATTACCCAAAACGCTAATGCAGCTTTCATCAGGATTGGTGAGAACGGTCAACTGTTGGCTGCTTTGAATGGAGTGCAAGCTAGTGCGATCGATCTGAACGATTTTACCATCTTAGGGTAAGCACAACTTAATTAACTAAGGTGCTCGCTCCGCACCTTAGTTAATTAAGTTGAGTGCGCAGCGCGCAGCTTACCGCTATGAGTAGTGTGTCAAATCAATTCCGTTAGCACCGGAATGATATAAACGGAGGACACCGCGAGTGCCTAAGTCCCTACCACGATCAATTGTAGGGACTTAGGCACTCGCGGTGTCCTCTATATCATTCCGGTGCAGCCGGAATTGAT